>JBEKDL010000034.1:0-33985 GCA_050014355.1 Dehalococcoidales bacterium
GCAAAATAGCGATGACGGCGTATCCCTTATCCCCGCATTAGACACCTGCTTTTATTTAATATGAACAAACATCATTATAGTCTTATTTTGTCAGTTGTCAACAATAGCATCAATTAATGTCTGAAAGGTGCCACTGGCATCAAAACCTCATACGCGGTAAAATAGCTTAGACGCATTATTTATTAAAGGGGCTGTCTATGTCTGAACAAAAGCTATATGGCTATAACGGGAAAATCCTCCGGGTGGACTTATCTAAAGGTACGATAAAACCAGAAAAATCAGATGAAACCGACCGGAAAAACTACGTCGGCGGGGCGGCGCTGGGCATAAAATATATCTACGACGAGGTGCCCCCTAACGTGGCCTGGTCCGACCCTGCCAACCGGGTTTACCTGGGGGCGGGGCCTTTAAGCGGCACGCGGGTGGCCGGCTCCGGGAGCATCGCCGCCGTCAGCAAAGGGCCGATGACCAACGGCATGGCCTCTACCCAGGCGAACGGCTACTTCGGCGCGTTCCTGCGGTTTTCCGGGTTCGACGCGCTCATTTTACAGGGCGCCGCACCGGAATGGTCTTACCTCTATATCCACGACGGCACGGCGGAGCTTAAAAGCGCCCGCCAGCTCATGGGAAAAAACAACTATGAAGTCGATAAGCTCCTCCGGGAAGAGCTAAAAAAAGGTGAACACGATTTAAGCGTCTTGAGCATCGGGCCGGCGGGCGAAAACCTGGTCAGGTTCGCCTGTCTTTTTGTCGATATGGGACACATGGCATCGCACAACGGCGTCGGGGCGGTCCTGGGCTCTAAGAAGCTGAAAGCCATCGCTGTAGCGCGCGGTAAAGGAGTTATTCCGCTTAAGGATAGAGAGGCGATATCGGCCGCCGCCAAAGAGCTTAAGGACTTCATGCTCGCCGGTAAAATGTCCGCTGGCACTTACGAGCACGGCACCGTCGGCGGCGTTATTATGGGCACCAAGGGCGGTATGCTGCCGGTCAGGAACTATACCTCCAATGTCAACCCGATGCCGCCGGAGAAACTGGAGACTTATTCCTGGGAGGCCATATCGCCGTCGTTTTTTAAAGTCACTCCCTGCTGGGCGTGCTCGGCCAGTCACTGCCACACGCTGAGGATTCCCAAGGGCACATACGCGGGCTGGGAAGTCGAAGAGCCCGAGTTCGAAGGCCTGTCCGCTTTCAGCGCCCTGGTTGGCATCGAGGACGTGAACATGAGCATCGCGCTGGCCAGCGAAGTGGACCGCCTGGGCATGGACGTGAACGAGTCCGGCTGGGTATTTGCCTGGCTTATGGAATGCTACGAAAAAGGCACCGTCACGAAAAAAGACACCGACGGACTCGAAATGACCTGGGGCAACGGCGAGGCCGTCATGGCCATGCTGCGTAAAATCGCCACGCGCCAGGGTTTCGGCAATGTGCTCGCGGAAGGCGTCATGCGCGCGGCACGGCAGGTGGGCGGGAAAGCGCCGGAGCTGGCCATCCATACTATGAAAGGCAATACACCCCGCAGCCACGACCACCGCGCCATGTGGATGGAGCTGTTCGATACCTGCGTTTCCAATACTGGCACCCTGGAAGCGCACAGCGCCGCACCGATGGCGTTGCTCGGCATTCCTTTCCCCTTCGATACTTATAGTCCCGAGCTTGTTTCTACTAATATTGCTAAAATCAAGGGCGCCATGATATTCGAGGACTCGATGGTGACCTGCCGTTTTAATACCAACACCGCGCTCGACCTGATGTGCAAAGCGGTGAACGCGGCTACCGGCTGGAACATTGATTTCCATGATGCCATGAATGTAGGCAAGCGGGCAGTGAACCTGGCCCGGGTGTTCAACCTGCGCGCCGGCATCCCCGCCGAGCTGGACGCCCCATCACCGCGGTACGGTTCGACACTACCGGACGGCCTGGCTGCGGGTAAGGGCATCCTGCCCCACTGGGACATGATGCGGCGCAACTACTATAAAAACATGGGCTGGGACGAAAAGACGGGAAGCCCGCTACCGGAGACGTTGAAAGAACTGGGGCTCGACTTCGTTATTCCGCAGTTACCAAATAAATAATGTGGCCCCGGGATTGACCCGTGCCCTGCATCCCCCACCCATGGATTCCAGCCTTCACCTGTATAGCGACAATTAATTTTTACCATATCCCGGGCAGCAACGCCTTGCGCTCCGGCGGGTAGTCCGCGAAATTGGCTTTATACCAGGCGTGGTTGGCCCTGGCCCGCGGCATCAGGTTGGCCACCGTCCAGAAAGCGAAGACCAGCCCGGGCAGCGACCATGTCGCTATCGCCCAGCCCAGCCAGATGGTGATTTCACCCAGGTAGTTAGGGTTGGATACCCAGCGGAAAAACCGGCCGTAAGGTATTTTATAGCCGGATTCACCGGGTTTCCGCAAGTCGTGCAATACCCGGTCTGCCTGGCGGTTGACGACGAAACCGGTGATAAATATTATCACACCAATGATAAACCGGGGGTCCTTGAGCCAGTCAACCGCGTAGCCGCCGGAAAAAGTGAAAATATAACGACCATTGAGGTAGCCGTTCATCATATTGAAGAAAAAACCGAAACTCACCACGGATAGCGGCATTCTCCGAGCAACACCGCGCAGGCTGAAAGGATAAATAAAAGCGCGGTGGAAGTAGTGCGCCTCCCACAGCACCAGAAAAATGATGCCCGTGATACCGACGTTCTTGCCCAGGGAATAGCATATCGCGAAAACCACCGGCGCCGCTGCTTCCATGAGTACCCAGCCCGGCTTATCATTTACCGTATACCCCCAGCCCTTACGTGCGTGACGGCCGTACGGTGCGGCGACAAAAAACAGCGCGATGAATACCACGACCCCCAGCGCCGCCCACGCCGCCAGCAGGATATTGAAAACGGTCATCTCTTCCACGCGGATTCCTTTGTCGAGAAAGCAGGTATAGCAAGCTTTCCGTTTTTTCCGAACCAGCGCAGGGTGTCCTCCAGAGTCTCGCGGAAAGGACGCGGTTGGTAGCCCAGCTCGCGCGCGGCTTTTTCGTGGCTGATGTGCCGGTTGCTATTTAATGCCCTCAAGGAAACGCTGGTATAGAGCGGGCGTTTGCCGTTCAACAGGCTGATACCTTTAATTACCGGAACGCCCAGGCGTGCCAGCCATAAAGGACAGGTAATCCTGCTGTTTTTTACCCCGGTGATTTCCGCCACCATGCCGGCGATATCACACATCGAGACCCAGTGACCCGAGAGCAAATATCTGCTCCCCGCCGGTGCCTGTGCCTCGGCGCGCATGGCCCCGTCCACCACATCGCGCACATCCACCCAGTCGAACCCGCCGGTGACCATGGCCGGAAGCCTGTTTTGCGCCATGGCCAGCAAGGCCTCGCCGAAAAAGGAAGGCTGATAATCATACGGCCCGAGAATCGCTGTAGGGTTGATAATGATAGCGTCCAACCCTTCGCCGATAGCCTGCCGGATCTCTTTTTCTCCGGCAGCCTTGGAGCGGTCATAGGGCGGGTACTGTTCCGAATCCGCCAGTGAGCGGGACTCATCTACCGGCCTGGAAAATGGCTCCTGTACCAGGGCATGTATCGAGCTGAAATGCACCAGCCGGCGTACGCCGGTGCGGAGGCAGGCCGCGATGACATTGCGCGTACCGTTGACGTTGACTGCCTCCAGCCCTGGCCAGTCGTCCATGGAAAGAGATATACAAGCTGCCAGGTGATACACTACGTCAGCGCCCCGGAACGCGTGGCACAACGATTCAACGTCACAAATATCGCTGCGGACTAATTCGGTGTCAAGCCCTTCGAGGGCCCTGGTGCTCGTGTGGACCAAACAGCGCGTGGGGCGGCCTTTTGCAATCAGGGCGCGCACCAGGTTCGCGCCGATGTGCCCGGTCGCGCCAGTTATCACCACCGTCATTTGAACCCCATTATAGCATAGACCTGTTAAGTATAGCTAAGTGTATTCCCGTGCGGGGCTCCTCAAGCCGGGATTCTTAAGGGTAAACAGTAGGTGAAAACCACCATCCAAGATGAGAGCGGGTTGTTTGCAGAATAGGTGTTGACCAGATTTTTTAAAAACACGGGGAAGCTTATCATCGGAATATATCAAATGCGGTTCGAAAAATTATATGGATAGTGAAAAAAGGAGACAAATGCTCTGTCTTATCAGGTCCAAAGCCTGTAAAAAATGCGGCGGCGACCTTTCGCTCGAATGTGATGTCTATGGCGTTTACATCCAGTGTATCCAATGCGGCGCCAACTGGAACAAGGAAGACCTGCTCACCCCCGCCGTTAAGAACTCTGAAAACAGCCTGAAAGCGGTCAAGGTTAGCGACATGACTCTCACCAGACACGATAATTAATTATTCTTCTTTACCGATGATAGAGCGCAGGTAGGCATTGATAAATCCGTCCAGCTCTCCGTCAAGCACGGCTTCGGTATTGCTCGTTTCAAAATCGGTCCGGTGGTCCTTGACCATACGATAGGGGTGGAGGACATAGCTGCGTATCTGGTTGCCCCACCCCGCGTCAATCCTCTTACCTTTCAAACGCGCTTTTTCCTCGGCCTGCTTTTCGATTTCCAGCTCCAGGAGCCGCGCCCGCAGTATCTTCATAGCATAGTCCTTGTTCTGGTGCTGGGAGCGCTCGCTCTGACAGGAAACGACTGTCCCCGTGGGAAGGTGCGTTATCCTGACAGCACTGCTCGTCTTCTGCATGTGCTGCCCGCCCGGCCCGCTGGAGCGGAAAGTCTCAATTTTAATATCATCGGGTTTTATGTTAACCTCGACATCCGTCCCGGCTTCCGGCAGGACTTCTACCAGCGCGAACGACGTGTGCCGCGCGTGGTCGGAATCGAAAGGTGAAAGGCGTACCAGACGGTGGACGCCGTGCTCCGATTTCAAATAGCCGGCGGCATATTCCCCGTTGACCGCGATAACGGCGCTTTTGATGCCCGCCTCGTCCCCCGGCGAGGTGTCCAGTACCTCTGTCGTGAAGCCGCGGCGCTCGGCCCAGCGGAGGTACATCCTCATCAGCATTTCGGCCCAGTCCTGTGACTCTGTGCCGCCGGCGCCGGCGTGGATGGCCAGGATGGCGCTGCGCTTATCATAGTCGCTCTTGAAAGCCAGCTGGAACTCCAGGTCGGCGATTTGAGCGCCGAGCTCATCCAGCTCTTTACCAATCTCCCCCTGGAGTGATTCATCCTCCGCCGACAGCTCCATCAGCTCGGCTATATCGGCCAGTTGTTTTGCCAGCCCGCGCCAGCGCTGCACCGCCCGTTTCTTTTCGGCCATCTGGCGCATGACGTTCTGGGCATTAGCTCTGTCCTGCCAGAAATCCGGTTGCCCCGACTGCTTCTCCAGTTCGATAATTTCTTTTTCTTTACCGACGATGTCAAAGACGCTCCAGGGCTTCGGAAATTCTGTTTTGTAAGTCCTTTACCCGGTCTTTAAATTCCTGCATTTTTTAACTCCGTTTTGTTTTTTAAATCAAATATTTCCTGATGCAACAGCGTTTAAATTCACCTTTAAATTCCCACCCGCCGCCATGTGCGCCAGGCGCGTTGGCTCCGGCAGGCGGTATCCCCGGCAGCACTCAATCACATACCCGATAGCCGATGGTAAATCAATCTTGTGGCCGATGGACACATAGACCGGTTTTACCCCCGTTTTAGTGCGCAGCGCCGCCCCGATAACCTCCCCGTTGTCCCGCAGATCCGCATAGCTGCCGGCCTCAAACCCCGGCTCTTCGTATTCACCGATTAAGCGCGACTTGGCGCAACCTATCGTCGGTATACCGAGACAAAGCCCCAGGTGAGAGGCCAGTCCGATGCGCCGCGGGTGGGCGATGCCCTGCCCGTCCATGATAACGAGGTCGGGAGTCACCGCCAGCTTTTCAAAGGCTGCCAGGACGAGCGGCGCCTCCCGGAAAGTAAGCAGCCCCGGCACGTAAGGAAACTCTATCCTCGCTGTTATCGATTCGGTTTCGACGACCTTCATTTCCGGATAGCTTAAAACCACTACCGCGGCGTTGCCGGTATGCGCCCACCGGTTAACCGAGATATCGGCTCCGGCAATCATCCTCGGGCCGGAGACACTCCCGGTCCTGGATATTTCCGCGGCCAGCTCCAGCTGGATTTCCCGCGCCCTGGCGGTCGTTACGCGCCAATCGTACCGCCTGGCTATTTTCACACCACGATTATAGGCATAGCGGCGGACTATTGGCAACATCCGGCAACAATTTGTTAATAATTGTTACAACTACCATTGACAGCCTCAAGGTTATAGTGCATAATAATGGACGTAATAAATCTGTACCTAGAAGGACACGAGTACATGCTAAGAATCAGGCTAAGTCGTTTTGGAGGTCGGGGCAAGCCGAGCTATCGTATAGTTGTTATTGATAAACGTAATGCCCGTGACGGCTCTACCATAGAAATCATCGGGAACTATGACCCGCGCTCGAATCCGGAGACGGTGGTCATCAAAGAGGAAAAAGCACTGCACTGGTTAAGTAAAGGCGCGCAACCGACTGTTACCACTGCCAGACTGCTGGGCAAGGCAGGTATTCTGGAAAAGTACAAACTTGTCAAGGAGAAACCGAAATCATGAAAGCGCTAGTGGAGTACATCGCCAAGTCAATCGTCAATGAACCGGATGCAGTCAATGTCGACGAGGAAACCAACGAGGAAGGCATCACGCTGAAACTGCGCGTGGCCGACGAGGACAAGGGAAGAATCATCGGCAAGCAGGGCCAAATAGCCCAGGCAATGCGCACCTTGCTCCGGGTAAAAGCCGCCAAAGCCCAGACCAGGGTCAGACTGGAAATCGTCTAAAAATAATCTCGAACCAGTCTATCAATCAGGGGAAAGAATTAAATAACTCCCTAATCTTTTTGACGTGTGCATCTCAAATAAGGGATGCTTAAAAATCAGGCGCATTTCATAAAAAAGCCCCGAATAACATCGGGGCTTTATTTTTATGTATTGATTGTCGTTCTTTATTACAGATTCAGGAAAACTCGGTTACGGCCTCTTGCCAAAATTGCTTTGTCAGCTTCTCCACCTTGGAAGCATCAACTAGCGAGACTTTCCAGGTAAATACTGCACCTGGATCTGAAGGGTTATTACTTACACTTATTTTTTCATATGCCTTTACAATGTTATATCTTAGTACAGAATTTAAAACGTACGTAGCACAATTAATGAGTATTTGCTCTAACTTAGCAGAAGACCGGTCGTTCGCAAGCTGTTTGGGAAAATCGCAGACTACTATAAAAGTACAAACTTCATATGTATCGGACCCTTCAGTCATATTTAGCATCTCAAAAAATATATTAAGTTTGATAAATTAAAGAGCAATCCCTCTACATCTTGCGGCGCTGTTGTATTTTTTCCGCCACGGATAGCCGCGTGATGGCCCGCTTCAGAGCTGCCTCGGCGGCGGCCTCGTCCAGCCCGATGGCCTTCCTATCGCGCAGGCGCTCTTCTGCCCGCTTCTTGGCAGCTTCGGCGCGGGCCATGTCTATCTCCTCGGCACGTTCAGCTGCGTCCGCCAGAATGATAACCCTGTCCGGGCGCACCTCCAGAAAGCCGCCGGAGATGGCCATGATTTCATCCTGCCCTTCCCTTTTCGCTACCAACTCTCCGGCCTGGAGGATGGTCATCAGAGGTGCGTGGTGCGGCAGGATGCCTAGCTGGCCTTCAATGCCGGGGGCGACGACCTCGTTCACATCCCCGGAAAAGACGACGCGCTCGGCGGTGACGATATCGAGCTTGATGCTAGACACGGGCCATGGCTCCTAACTTTTTAGCGGCCTCCGGCACCTCTTCGATGCCGCCGACCATGTAGAACGCCTGCTCCGGCAGGTCGTCGTACTTGCCTTCGAGTATTTCTTTGAAACCGCGCACGGTCTCTTCAACCTTGACGTACTTGCCGGGCCGCCCGGTGAAGACCTCGGTCACGAACATCGGCTGGGAAAGGAACCGCTGGATGCGGCGCGCCCGGGCCACCGCCAGTTTATCTTCCTCGCTTAACTCTTCGATGCCCAGGATGGCGATGATATCCTGGAGGTCCTTATAGCGCTGGAGGACGCGCTGCACTTCGCGGGCGACGCGGTAATGCTCCTCACCGACGATTTTGGGGTCGAGAATGCGCGAGGTCGAGGTCAGCGGGTCGACAGCCGGGTAAAGTCCCTGCTCGGCAATAGACCTCTCCAGCGCCACCACGGCATCGAGGTGGCCGAAGGTGGTCACCACGCCGGGGTCGGTGTAATCGTCAGCGGGGACATAAATAGCCTGGAACGAAGTAATAGAACCTTTCCGGGTGGAGGCAATCCTTTCCTGGAGCTCACCCATTTCCGTGGCGAGCGTCGGCTGGTAGCCCACCGCCGAAGGCATGCGCCCCAGCAGCGCGGAAACCTCCATGCCGGCCAGGGTATAACGGTAAATATTATCGATAAAGAGGAGCACGTCCTGTCCTTCGACGTCGCGGAAATACTCCGCCATGGTCAGGCCGGTCAGACCGACGCGCAGGCGCACGCCCGGCGGCTCGTTCATCTGCCCGAAGACCATCACCGTTTTATCGATGACGCCGGACTCTTTCATCTCGCGCCAGAGGTCGTTACCCTCGCGTGAGCGCTCACCGATGCCGGTGAAGACGGAAAACCCGCCGTGCATTGTGGCGATGTTACGGATAAGCTCCTGGATGATAACTGTCTTGCCCACGCCGGCGCCGCCGTAAGCACCGATTTTACCTCCCTTGGTAAAAGGCGCGATAAGGTCGACGACCTTCAGGCCAGTCTCCAGGACCTGGGTGCTGGTCTCCTGTTCCTCCAGGGAAGGCGGCGCGCGGTGTATCGGCCATTTATCGGCCGCTTTAACTTCACCGAGGTTATCCAGCGGCGTCCCCATGACATCGAAGAGCCGTCCCAGCGTAGCCCGCCCTACCGGCACGCGCAAAGCCGCCCCGGTGTCCACCGCTTCGGAGCCGCGCATCAGGCCGTCGGTCGGCGTTAAAGCCAGGCAGCGCACCCAGTTGTTCCCCAGGTGGTCCTGCACCTCGAGGATAATTTTACCTTCCCCCAGCGGTATCTCGACAGCGTTAAACAGCGCGGGGAGCTCATCGGGCGGAAACTCGATATCCACCACCGTGCCGATTACCTGGGCTACTTTTCCTTTGGCCATAGCAACCTCATTATCCTGTCATTGCGAGCGAAGCGTGGCAATCCCCAAACCGGTTTAATCCCATGATTGAGATTGCCGCGTCACTTCGTTCCTCGCAATGACAAATAAAATTTTATCCTTCTTAATATTGTTTTTTACTCCAGCGCCGCCACGCCGCCGGTAATATCCAGCAGGTCCCGGGTGATTGCCTCCTGGCGGGCTTTATTATAGAGCAAGGTCAGGTCGCCGATAAGCTCATTGGCGCTATCGGTGGCGGCACGCATGGCCACCATCCGGGCCGATTGCTCACTGGCGATAGACTCCATAACAGCATGGTAAATCTCCGTCTCCACGAAGCGAGGCAGCAGTCCTCCCAACACCGCCTCCGCCCCCGGCTCATAGATATAATCCACGTTCTGTCCTTTGGGTATGACGGCCGGCTGGACGGGCAACAACTGCTTCATAACGGGCTTCTGTACCAGCGTGGAGATAAAATGGGCATAAGAGATATAAACCGTATCAACCACCGCTTTGCTGAAATTTTCGATGACGATATGGGAGATGGGGAGCGTATCCAGGAAAGCGGTGTGGTCGCCGATACCGGTAAACTCGGCGCTGACATCCAGACCGGCGCGCGCGGAAAAGTCCCGCCCCTTGCGCCCGACAGCGATAACGCCGACCGGGGTCTTCTGCTCCATGATGAAGCCGGCCAGCAGACGGTTCAGATTGGCATTCAGCCCACCGCAGAGGCCGCGGTCGGGGGTAATGTGCACGATAAGTGTCTTTTTTAACTCACGCCGCTGCAAGAGGGGGTGCTGCAGGCCGATGTCCGGCAGGGCAGCCAGGTCAGCGATGACCTGCTGTATTTTTTCGGAATAAGGCCGCCCGGCCAGGCCGCGCTCCTGGGCTTTCCTCATTTTGGAGGCGGCAATCATCTCCATCGCCCGGGTTATCTTGGCGATGTTCTGGACGCCCCTGATGCGGCGGCGGACTTTACGGATATCAGGCATAATTTCCTACTTCAGCCCTTTTCTTATTTCATCAAGATTGGCTTTTAACTGGGGGGCGCGCTGGAAAAAATTCCCCAGCGTTTCACAAACGTAATCGGCGCAATAGGCGCAGTTGACGACCTTTTTCTCCTGTCCGCACTTTCTCACTTCACAGACGGTGCAGTAGGCAAGTTTCTTGCCCTTATCGGATACGCAGCCGGTGCAGTTAATATCTTCGGGCTTCATTTCGTGGCCGTAGGCTTTCGACCACATTTCGGCGGTTTCTTTCCGTTTTTTATCATCGTTATTTTTCGTGGCGATTAAGGCCGGGCACTCGGTGCAGACTATCCCGCAACAGGCAACTATCTTTCCCTTTACCATATTCACCTCATTTTATCTGTCATTGCGAGCTATCCCGACCGCAGTCGGGAGGCGTGGCAATCTCAAAGATTGGGTTTGAACGCTCGATGGGATTGCCACGTCGCCCCGATTTTATCGGGACTCCTCGCAATGACATTCATTTACCAAACCCCTGCTTGAACTCCGTAATCGCCTTTTTTAAAGCCTCTTCGTTTTCTTTGCTTAAGGCCCTGGTCTCCGCGATAGCCTTGCCCATGGTGGGATAAGTAGCCTCGATGAACCGGTAAAACTCCGCCTCGAAAGCGGCAACCCTTTCCAGCGGGATTTCGTCCAGATAGCCGTTAATTACGGCGTAAAGAATCATGACCTGTCTTTCCAGAGACACCGGCACAAACTGGGACTGCTTCAGGACTTCCTGGATACGCTGGCCGCGGTTCAGCTGCGCCTGCGTGGCTTTGTCCAGCTCGGCGGTGCCGAACTGCGCGAAAGCGGCCACCTCGCGGAACTGTCCCATGTCCAGCTTGAGCCGGCCCGCCACCTGCTTCATTGCCGGGGTCTGCGCCTTGCTCCCCACGCGCGATACCGAGATGCCCACGTTCAGGGCAGGCTTGATGCCGGCGTTAAACAGGTCCGTCTCCAGGTAAAGCTGGCCGTCGGTGATAGAGATGACGTTGGTGGGGATATAGGCGGAAACGTCACCCGCCTGTGTCTCGATGATGGGCAGCGCCGTCATGGAGCCGCCGCCGTATTGTTTGTCATACTTCGCCGCTCTCTCCAGCAGGCGGCTGTGCAGGTAAAAAACATCGCCCGGGTAAGCCTCGCGGCCCGGCGGGCGTCGTAATAATAATGATAACTGTCGATAGGCCCAGGCGTGCTTGGATAAGTCGTCATAGACTATAAGGACGTCCTTACCCTGCTCCATGAACTCCTCGCCGATGGCACATCCGGCATAAGGCGCCAGGTATTGCAGGGCTACGGAATCGGACGCACCGGCCGCGACGACGATGCTGTGCCCCATGGCCCCGTAATCGGTTAACATGGCTACGATGCGGGCGACCTGGGACATCTTCTGGCCGATGGCGACATAGATGCAGATTAAATCGCCGCCCTTCTGGTTAATAATCGTATCGAGGGCGATAGCGGTCTTGCCGGTGGAGCGGTCGCCGATAATAAGCTCGCGCTGGCCGCGGCCGATGGGGAACATGCTGTCCACGGCCTTGATGCCGGTCTGCACCGGCGTATCTACCGGCGCGCGTAAGACCACGTTGGGCGCGACACGCTCGACAGGGCGGGTTTTGGTCGTCTTAATGGGCCCCCTGCCGTCCAGCGGGCGCCCCAGAGGGTCGACGACGCGTCCGATGATGGCTTCACCCACCGGCACCTCGGCGATGCGCCCGGTGCACTTTACCTCATCGCCTTCCTTAATCTGCGTATAGTCGCCCAGGACGACGGCGGAAACGCTGTCTTCTTCCAGGTTCAGGGCGATGCCGATAACATCATTGGGAAATTGAAGCAGTTCGTTGTACCTGGCCGAGGCTAGCCCGTGTATCCGGGCGATGCCGTCGCCGACCTCGATGACGGTGCCGACATCCACCATAGTTACGGCTGTGCCGAACTGCTGTATCTGCTGTTTTAATATTGATACGATATCTTCGCCTCTGGTTGCCATCCGGCTACCTCCTTGACCGCACTTTATCTCTGGCCGTTACACTTTTCCCGCCCCGCCCGCCAGTTCTCGCTTTAAAGCTACCAGCTTGCTGCGGGTGCTGCCATCCAGAAGCTTGCCGCCTATCCTGGCGATAATCCCCCCGAGAATCCCCGGGTCAACTTCTGACTCAATAACTATCTTCGAGCCGACCATGGCGCCCAGGTCTTCGGCCAGCTTTTCTTTGTCTTTATCATCGATGGGAACGGCCGTGACCACCTTCGCCTTCTGGATACCGTGATAGGCGTCCACCAGGCGCTGGTATTCCGCGCTGACCTCGTTCATCATACCTATCCCGTTTTTTGCGATTAATAGTCGCGCCAGGTTCAAAGCAAGCGGGTTGATATCCCCCAGGCGCGCCAGCAGCCGTGACTTATCATCGAACTTGATTTTAGGGCTTTCCATGGCCGCCAGGAAATCAACGTTGCCCATGGCGTCGGCCAGCTTTTGCAGGTCGGCCCGCCACCGTTCCAGCGCTCTGGTTTCCCGTGCTATCTCGAACACTGCCTGCGCATAGCGCCGGGCATTGGCTTTTTTCGGCATGATATTCCTTAATTACTCTTTCTTCGGAGTCGTGCTTTCTTCCAGCACCTTCTCGATGAGCTCGCGGTGCTGCTCCTTGTCCAGGGAACGCTCGATAACCTTGCCCGCCGCCAGCACCGTTAAATCAGCGAACTCTCGGCGTACCTCTCCGATAGCGTCATCCCGCTCCCGCTGTATCTCGGAGCGAGCGCGCCCGATAAGGTTTTCCGCCTCCCGCCGCGCGTCCTCCTGCGCCTTCTGCTTGACCTCCTCGCCTGCCCGCGCGGCGCGGGCAATGCGCTCCTGCCCTTCGCGGCTGGCTTCATCCAGCCTTTTCCTGACCTGCTCTTCAGCGTGTAAAGAGGCCTGCTTAACGGACTCCGCCTGGTCCATGCTTTCCTTAACGCGCCGGGAGCGCTCATCGAGCATGCGCATGATGGGCTTGTAAGCGAACAGCCGCAGCAACACCAGCAGGATGATAAAAGTGACAATCTGCGTCAATAATACCGGTAGATTTATTCCCAGTTGTGCCATAATATCCTCCCCGGACCTTTTATCAGGGCTCTATCCGAGATATTCCCTGACGCCATGACCATTAAATTATCTTTAACCCGTGGCGAAGATAAACACCCAGGTAATGACAGCCATGGCCACCACGATACCGATAACGAGAGCGGCGGCTACAAAAGGAATAAACATGGAAAGTTCATTCTCTTCCATACTTCCCCTCCTGATAAAATCAGATGCGATTTACTTGAAAACGAAACCTAGCAAAATGGCGACCACCAGCGCGTAAATAGCGACTGCTTCAGCCATAGCGATGGCAATCAGCATATTGGTCATAATCGGGCCTCTGGCCTCGGGATTGCGCGCTAAGCCCTGCATCGCCCCGTAACCCAGGATACCGATGCCAATGCCGGGCCCCAGCGCCCCCAGTCCCATGACCAGTCCGATGGCCAGCATTTTCGCTGCATTGACGTCCATTTATTATCCTCCTCTAAAGTTATTCATAAGGCGGGCCTTCAGTGGGCCTCTGCATCGTGAGAGACCACCGCCATCGTCACAAACGCCAGAGTTAACCCGCTGAAGACCAGCGCCTGGATAAATCCAATCAATAGTTCCAACCCATAGACCACCCAGTCCACCCCCAGCGGGACCAGAAAGGCAGCGACCAGAACTAATATTTCCCCCGCCGTCATGTTGCCGAAAAGACGGAAGGTAAAACTGATATTGCGTATCAGTTCACTTAGAGCCTCGAGCCCACCGATTACAATTTCAATAACTCCGGAGAACATGCCCATGAAATCGAACTTACCCTTAAAGAGCTGCCCGAGACCCTGGAAAAACCGCCCGAAATTAAAAAATTTCCGCAGGTAGCTGAAACTAAGCGACTTCAGACCATAGAACTCCACGAAAACGAAGGAAATTAAAGCGATAGCTAGAGGCGTGTTGATATCTGTATTAGCGCCGCGGAAAAGCTCCGCCGTCTGGCCTTCCGCGTTAACGATATGTACCGAGCCGAAGCCCGGGATTAGACTTAGCCAGGCGTTAAAAGCAACGTAGAGAAAAATGGTGCAGACCACCGGGAAAAAGCGCCGTCCGTTTTTCTCGCCGGCCACGCTCAAGCAGAGGTCATAAATCCAGCCGACGATAAACTCGAATGCGGCCTGAAAGCGGCGCGGGACCAGCTTCATGCGGCGGGTGGCCAGGTAGCTCACCACGACAAGGAATATTACGGTAAACCATGCCGCAAGAACGGTATTGGTGACCGGAAGCCCGAACAGTTTAAACAGGGTGGCCGAAGGCAACTCCGGCGCCGGCTGCGCGACGACCAGCCATGAAGGGAAGGTGATTTTTATGCCGAATTGCTCCAGGAGTCCCCGTCCTATCGGGCCGGCCAGGAGACCGATAATAAAAAGCGCCGCCAGCACGCCCAGGAGGGCGGCTATAACAGGAAAAGGCAAGCCGAAAATTTTACGCTTAGTCACTGACCGTTCTCTTTACCTTGTTTATCTATCAGAGGGCGAATCATGCGATAAACACCGAAAACCGCCATCCCAAGCCCTAACACCAGCCCCAGTAAAATAAACAGGGGCGCGGTATGCACCTTGCTATCCAGCTTTTGTCCCGCGAAAATACCTATTAAAATACAGGCAGCGATATAGAAACCGATGCCGGTCAGCCGGAGCGCCGCTGCCCACCTGTTCATGCCGCCCTCATTTCATCTGACCCACAGCATCATAACAGAAAACACAAGGTCGGGTCAAGCTAAATTAGGTCTTTAGGTATAGTACCACAGATATACTGTGCGATGAGGCGGAAAAAGGAATAAATCAAACGGAAAATGTCAGGGTCTAGACCCTCTTGCCCTTAAAGGGATAAGTCCCGAACATACCGGTGTTGACTTCCCCGGAAAAATCGTTGCCCTTTATTTTACCTTTAAAGGAAAACTGCATTTTACCCATCGGGCCGTTGACCTCTGAATCCCACGAGACCTCATCGCCGTTCACCTTTCCGGTAAATGTGGACTTGCCGAAAGAGCTATCCGATGAGCCATTAAGGATGGCGCCGCTGACCTTAAAATTTAATTTCACTTCCAGTAACCCCATCGGCGAGTTAATCTCAATTTTGTAAGTCCCGTCAATCGCCATGAGTCCCTCCTCGATAAATTAAAACAAAAAATATAAATAATTCAAGCAAAGTCGAACGCATATTAACATCCCAGTTTTAAATTGTCAACAAGCTAACAAAAGAGCCCCGATACAATTATCAGGGCTCATAAAATAGCGGGAGTTTAATCCAGCTGGTACTTAAGATTTCCGCTTATCGAAGTCATCGAGGTCGAGGGTGTTGATAAAATCGTAAAAAGCGGACATCTTTTTCTTCATATCCTCGTCCGTGACCCTGGGCGCTTTGCCGCCGGTCTCCTCTCCTTCTTCGAATATCGGCTTGCCCGTTTCTCCGTCCAGCAGAATGCCGGCCTTTTCCAGGACGGATTCATCGGCATAAATAGGCACGCCGGTCCTCACTGCCAGCGCCAGCGCGTCGCTCGGGCGGGAATCCACCTCCACCTGCTTCCGGTCGACGTCGAGAATAACCTTGGCATAGAATGTATCGTTTTTAAGGTCGTTGACAATAATCGAATTGACCAGCGCCCCCAGGGTCTCAATTATGGAGTTCAACAGGTCGTGTGTCAGCGGACGGGGCACGGCTAC
Source organism: Dehalococcoidales bacterium (assembly GCA_050014355.1). Taxonomy (GTDB): domain Bacteria; phylum Chloroflexota; class Dehalococcoidia; order Dehalococcoidales; family RBG-16-60-22; genus Fen-1077. The sequence goes on from JBEKDL010000034.1 coordinate 15,956, forward strand.
GCCCTGAAGCTTGACCGCGATGGCATCGGCTTCCGCCGGGCCTATCCAGATGGGCAGATAGCGGTCAGATGCTTTTTCTTTTAATATCACCACGCGCTGGTAGTTCATCAGGCTAACGCGGATGCTGTCGATAGTCATCTCAATCATATCCGATACTCCCTCCCCCTTTGCTCAACCATACCTTTGAAATTCTAACTCCACTTTTTATGATATGTCAAATTATAGTCCTTGGCTCTTCCCGCGCCAGCGCTTAGACACAGCTTGTTAAAGGGGATTGTAATTTGCGCTTAAAAATTGGTGTTTTCCGAGACCTGTATCAGGGAAGACCCTATTGTTTGTGCCTGTTTTACCTACGTAAAATAAAAAAGCTGAAAGAGCGCGCCTATTTAAGGAGGGTTGAAACCATGGTAGCTAAATATGATATAATAAGTCGTCACCCCGCCCGAAAAAAACCCGAGAAAAACGGAGGCATGATGAAGAAAGGCCAAAAATCCGTAGTCTGGTTCAAAGAAGTGACCAAAAAAGATATACCTCTGGTGGGGGGGAAGGGCGCTAACCTGGGGGAAATGACCAATGCCGGGATACCCGTGCCCTCGGGTTTTATCGTTACCGCTGAAGCCTACTTCGATTTCATTGAAAAGACCAAACTCCAGGATAAAATAAACTCTCTCCTCGACCCTCTTGACGTCCACGATAGTAAAAAACTCCAATCGGTCGCCGCGGAAGTCCAGAAATTAGTACAGAATGCGGCCATGCCTCCTGAAACAGCCAGAGAAATAGAGCAGGCCTACGTTAAAATGGGTAAGGGCCTCGTCGCGGTGCGCTCTTCAGCCACCGCCGAAGACCTGCCGGAAGCATCGTTTGCCGGACAGCAGGCCACCTTCCTCAATATTGAAGGCGAAAAAGATGTGGTGCGGGCCGTCCAGGACTGCTGGGCTTCACTCTTCGGCGCGCGCGCTATTTTCTACCGCCAGGAGCAGGGCTTCGCCCATTTCAAGGTTGGTATCGCCGTGCCGGTACAGCGCATGGTGCAGTCAGAATCTTCCGGTGTCATGTTCACCATCGAACCCAACACTAACGACAAAGAAAAAATAACCATCGAGGCTGTCCTGGGACTCGGCGAGATGATTGTCTCCGGAGATGTTACTCCCGACCACTATATCGTCGATAAAAAAGACATGAAAATCTCGACTAAGGAAATAAAAAAACAGGAATGGAAGCTGGTTAAAAAAGCGGGCGCTCACGGAAAAACGGACAATATTAAAATTGACCTGACGCCCGCCGAGCAGGCCAGCCAGAAGATAACCGATAAAGATATTCTTTTCCTGGCCAAGATAGGCAAGACCCTGGAAGACCATTACCAGTGGCCGCAGGACGTGGAATGGGCTAAAGAAAAAGGGCAGATTTTCATCGTGCAAACGCGCCCGGTGACCACCACCAAGAAAGAGGCCAAGACCACCCATGACATCGATGCGCCGATAATCCTTTCCGGGGCGCCGGCCAGCCCGGGTGTCGCCTCCGGCCCGGTGAAGATTGTGCCCGACCCGTCCGAGATAGATAAAGTGCTGGATGGTGATATACTGGTGGCCGCGATGACCACGCCGGACTTTGTCCCGGCGATGAAACGCGCCGCGGCCATCGTTACCGACCGCGGCGGCCGGACGGCCCACGCCGCTATCGTCAGCCGCGAGCTCGGTATCCCCTGCGTCGTCGGCACGGAAAAGGCCACTTCCATACTTAAAGACGGCCAGATAATCACCGTGGACGGCAGCAACGGCAAGGTCTATCCTGGGAAGATAGAGATTAAGACCGACGTGAAGATACGCTCCCGGGGCGAAGTCAAGACCCGGACGAAGCTCCTCGCCAACCTGGCCCAGCCGGAGATTGTCGACAAAGTCGCCAAGCGCGACGTGGACGGCATCGGCCTGCTGCGCGCCGAGTTCATGGTCGCCGAAATCGGCGAGCATCCCAGCTACATGATCGCGCAGGGCCGCGGGCAGGAGTTCGTGGACAAGCTGGCCGTCGGCCTGACCAAGTTCGCCGCCGCTTTCCATCCGCGCCAGGTGGTCTACCGCACCAACGATTTTAAATCGAATGAATATAAAGCCCTCAAGGGCGGTGAAAAATACGAAGATGTGGAAGAAAACCCCATGATAGGCTATCGCGGCGCTTCACGGTACATCACCGACATCGAGACGTTCAAACTGGAGCTGGCCGCCATCAAGAAAGTCCGTGAAAAATACGATAACCTCTGGGTGATGATTCCGTTCGTCCGCACGGTCGCGGAGATGGAGCGCACCATAAAAATTATGGCCGAGGAAGGGCTGAAACGCTCCGACAATTTCAAACTCTGGATGATGTGCGAAGTGCCTTCCAACGTTATCCTTCTCGATAAATTTATCGCCACCGGCATTGACGGCATCTCCATAGGCTCCAACGACCTTACCCAGTTGACGCTCGGCATCGACCGCGATAGCTCCAAGCTCGCTGCCACCTTCGATGAGCGCCATGAGGCCGTGATGATTTCCATCGAGAAGGTGGTGAGGGGCTGCAAAGCGGCGGGGGTGACCTGCTCTATCTGCGGCCAGGCGCCTTCGGTCTATCCTGAAATTACGGAAAAACTGGTGGAGTGGGGCGTCACCTCCGTATCCGTTTCGCCTGATATGATTGATACCACCCGTGACATTATCGCCAAAGTTGAGGCAAAACTGGGTATTAAATAGGTTCTTATTCGGTTGAGCCATCTAAGGGGCGGTTGTAAAAACCGCCCCTTATTTTTTCATTGCCTTTTGATGATTGATGGTGTAGCATATCGGAAGAAATAACACCTCACCCGTTACTCCCCTCTCCGTACGTGGAGAGAGGGAATGCAAAGGGGATTGAGGTCACTAAAAGTGAACATCGAACGATTGCACATCCGCCAGCTTACCGAGGAGAGAGAAGAACAGCTTTCTCCGAACGCGGTAAAAAGCAGGTTGTCCCGCGGGCGCCAGATACCGGAAGAACCCGACCCTATCCGCACCTGCTTCCAGCGTGACCGCGACCGCATCATCCACAGCATTCGCAGATAGCGCGCACCATCGCCCGCGCGCTGAACCTCAACGAAGACCTAACGGAGGCCATCGCCCTGGGGCACGACCTGGGACATACGCCTTTCGGGCACGTCGGCGAGGATGTGCTTAACGAGCTTTTCCCGGGCGGCTTCAAACATAACGAGCAAAGCCTGCGTGTCGTGGATTTCCTGGAAAAGGACGGGCAAGGGCTGAACCTCACCTGGGAGGTACGCGACGGCATCGTCCGGCACTCCAAGTCGAGCAAAGGCGTTATCCTGGGCGAAGGCTGGGGTGATGTCGGCACTATCGAGGGAGAAGTGGTAAAAATCTCCGACGCGGTAGCCTATATCAACCATGATATCGAGGACGCCATCCGCGCGGGCGTTATCACCGGCGCCGACCTGCCGACGGAGGCTGTTGAAACACTCGGGAGCAGACATTCGCAGCGCGTCAACACCATGGTCAGCGATATCATCGTAAGCTCGTGGGATGTGCGCGTTAGTGATATAATCAAAAAGGAACCGGCGATACGCATGAGCCCCGATGTAATCGGGGCGGCCGAGGCGCTCAACGATTTTCTCTTTAAGCGTGTCTATGATATGCGCTCGGCGCGGAAAGAGACGATAAAAGCGCGGGAGGTGGTCCGCTTTCTCTATTTTTATTATATGAATAACGAGGACAAATTGCCTCCGGAATACCGCCTGCGCAACGATACTACCGAGCGGAGGGTGGTCGACTATATCGCCGGTATGACCGACCAGTTTGCGACGAGAACGGCGAAAGAGCTGAAGAAAAAGAAATGATTACCATCATCGATTACGGCGCCGGGAACATCCGCAGCGTCCAGCGCGCCTGCGCGGAGGTCGGCCTGCAGGCTATTATTAGCAGCGAACCGCAGGTAATAGCTAAAGCCGGGAAAATCATTTTCCCGGGCGTCGGCGCGGCGCCCAGCGCTATGGCCTACCTTGAGAAAATGGGACTGGACACCGCTATCGTCAAAGCCTTCAAAGCGGGCATCCCTATCCTTGGCATCTGCATCGGCGCGCAGGTCGTCCTCGAAAGCTCGGAGGAAGGCCCGCAAAAGTGCCTCGGCCTGGTGCCGGGTAAGACCGTCCGCTTTAGATTAAAAGACAAAATGCTCAAGATACCGCACATGGGCTGGAACGACATTAAAATAGTCCAGCCCCACCCCCTGCTGGAAGACATCAAGCCTGGGAACGAGTTTTACTTCGTCCACTCTTATTACCCGCAGCCCGACGATGAGAAAAATATCTACGCCGTCGCTAATTACGGCGGTGAATTCTGCTGCGCGCTGGCCTACCGCAATCTCTTCGCCACCCAGTTCCACCCCGAAAAAAGCGGGCGCCTGGGACTGGAGCTGCTGGCGCGCTTCGCCCGGTGGGACGGCAATATTGACAGCTAATCTAAAAAGTGGTATATAAAACACCATGCTTAGCAAAAGGCTAATCGTTTGTCTTGATGTCCGCGGGGGCAAGCTCGCCAAGAGCATTAAATTCGTCGATACTAAAGATATCGGCGACCCCGTCGCCAAAGCCCGCCAGTACTATGAAGACGGGGTAGATGAGCTTGTCTTTTACGACATCACTGCCTCGCGCGAAAACCGCGACATCATGATACACTTTGTCGAACAGGTTGCGGCGCAGATTTTTATCCCGTTTTCGGTTGGGGGCGGCATACGCTCCGTCGCCGATGCCACCCGGCTGCGCAACGCCGGCGCCGAAAAGGTAAACGTCAACACGGCGGCAGTGGCGCGGAAAGAGCTTATCTCGGAAATCGCCGATGCTATCGGCTCACAGAGCACTATCCTTTCCATGGACATCAAGAGTGTCATTAAAACTAAAGAAATCCCTTCCGGGTACGAGATTGTCGTCAACGGCGGCGTCACGCCTACCGGCGTCGACGCGCTTAAATGGGCGATAACGGGGGAAAGGCTGGGTGCCGGCGAGCTGGTGATAAACTCCATCGATGCCGACGGCACGAAAGACGGCTACGAACTCAAGTTAACCCGCCTGATGGCCGATTCGGTGGGTATACCGGTCATCGCCTCGGGCGGGGCAGGGAAACCGGAGCACCTCTACGATGTTTTGACTGAAGGCCATGCCGATGCCGCGCTGGTGGCTTCCATCGTCCACTACGGCGAATACACCTGCCGCCAGCTTAAAGAATATCTGCACGGGCGGGGAATAAAGGTGAGGATGAGCTATTAATCGTCATTGCGAGTCCATCCCGATGCAATCGGGAGGCGAAGCAATCTCATAGTTTATGGATAGGCAGTATTTCATTTATATAATGACGAACAAATGGAATCAAGTTCTTTACACGGGAGTAACCAACGACCTTGTACGAAGAGTTCAGGAACACAAAGACAAGACTATTAAAGGATTCACAAAAAGATACAACATTAATAAACTGGTTTACTATTAGGTCGGAGAAAACATTGAAAGCGCTATTTTAAGGGAAAAACAAATTAAAGGCGGTTCAAGGAACGATAAAATTGCCCTTGTCAATTCTATAAATGTTGAATGGCGTGATTTGTCTAATGATCTATGAGATTGCTTCGCCTTCACGACTTCGTCGTGAAATGGTCTCGCAATGACGGTAAGGCGTAATGAGCACCATCGATGAAGTAAAACAGAAAATTGACATCGTCGAAGTTGTCAGCCAGTACGTCACGCTCAAAAAAGCGGGGCGGAACCTCACCGCGCCCTGCCCGTTCCACAGCGAAAAGCATGCCTCCTTTTTCGTGTTCCCGGAACGGCAGAGCTGGCATTGCTTCGGCGCCTGCGCCACCGGCGGCGATGTCTTCGCTTTCGTGATGAAAAAGGAAGGTATCGAGTTCGGCGAGGCGCTGCGTCTCCTGGCCGACAAAGCCGGCGTCGCTTTGCCCACTTATACCCAGCCGGGGCCTAAAAAAGAGGAGAAGGAAGAGCTCTACCGCGCCAACGAAGCGGCCGCGTTGTATTATAACAACTTGCTGCTTAACCACCCGGCCGCGGAAAAAGCGCGCCAGTATATCTCCAAACGAGGGTTCACCTCTAAAACTATCGCCGATTTTCAGCTCGGTTTCAGCCTCGATGCCTGGGAAGCGTTGAAACAGCATTTAATCGAGAGAGGCCATAAGGAGGCCGACCTGCTTACCGCCGGCCTGCTTTACCAGGCGGAGGACGGGAAAAGCCACGACCGCTTCCGCGGCAAGCTCATGATTCCTATCCGCGATATCAGGGGGCGGGTAACTGGTTTTGGTGCGAGGGTGCTTGATGATTCCATGCCTAAATATATCAACTCGCCGCAGACCCCTGTTTTTGATAAAAGCGCCACGCTCTACGGCATCGACCGCGCCGCCGCCGACATCAGGAAACAGGACGTCGCCATCATCATGGAAGGCTACATGGATGTCATTATGGCGCACCAGTGCGGCGTCACCAACGCGGTTGCCTCCATGGGTACGGCGATAACCGAGACCCAGGTAAATACGCTTAAAAAGCTGACCCGCCACCTTATCCTCTCTCTCGACGCCGATGCCGCCGGTGAAGAGGCTATGCTGCGCGCCGTCGGCTCTGAAAATATCCTCGGCGCGGAAATCAAGGTCATCAGATTGCCCGAAGGCAAAGACCCGGACGAAGTGCTCATGGAAAGCGTGGCAAAGTGGCAGGGCCTTGTTAAAAATGCCACGCCGCTGATTGATTTCTTATTCGAAAAAACAACCCTTAAACTCGATTTGACCAGAGCCGGGGATAAATCTTCCGCAGTGGAGCGACTTCTGCCGGTGGTAGCCGGCGTCAACGACCCTATCCGCCAGGCGCATTACCTGCAAAAGCTCGCCGCTCTTGTCAGGGTAGATATGAACACCATTAAAGACTCCCTGAACCGCTTGAAACCGGCCCCGGCCCGGCGCCGGGCGCCTTCACCGAAACCGGCGAGCCATGCCGCGAAAGACAACCGTGAGGAATACTGCCTGGCCTTGCTTTTGCAGCACCCGGAGCTCAAGGAGTGCCTGGAGGAATTATCTCCCGAGTGCTTTGAAAACAGTGAAAACCGCGCTATCTATAACGCATACATGGAGACCCCGGATGTGGTATCATTAAAAGATGCGGTTGACCCCGCGGTTCATGAGCACCTGGACGCCATCGCCGCCAGGAGTTTACCGGCTTTAAAAAATAATGTCGAGCTAAAATTTATCGACTGCGCGCTGGAGCTTAGAAAGAGGTACCTGAAAAACCTGGCCGCCAGGAAGGCCGAATCCGGCAGCGAAAATGACAATGACACCCGGCTCGAAGAAGACATAGAAATCAGCCGCCAGTTGAAAGAGCTTGATGCCCGCCGCAACAAAAAACACCGCCCTCTCTAAGATATTACAAGGAGTTAACAATGGATAACGGAACCGATCATCTGAACGAATTTCATGATAGCGAACATTTTGAGGAAATGCCTCCTCATCATGACCTTGAAGCCGAACCCAAGGATGAGGCACTGTTCGGAGCGGACGTAGAACCCGCTGATGAACTTGGAGTCGAAGAAGTTAGCGAGCCGGACGAACTCTGGGCCAAGGGCAAAGAATTCGAACTGGAAAAAGGCGAAGTGAACCTCGACCTTGACCTCGGGCTGCCCGGGGAAGAAATCGCCGAGCAGGATATTACCGATGACCCCGTGCGCATCTACCTCCATGAAATCGGCCGCGTGCACCTTCTCACCGCCGAAGATGAGAAAAACCTGGCCCGGCACATGGAAGAAGGTAAGTATATCAGCCGTATTAAGCAGGAATACTTACAGAAAAACGGCCGGCAGCCTTCCAGCGCCGATATCATAACTGCCATAATCCAGAACCTGGCCGGCACTATCCCCCTTATCGCCGTTCTCCAGGAAGAGCTCGGCCTGAAAAAAACTCATAGCTTCGTAGATAGTATTTACGACGCCAAGCTCCAGGATACCATCGATAACACCGTCGACCCGCAAAGAATTCAGAATATTTCCATCAAGCTCGGTAAACCGGCTACAGAAGTCGAAGAAATGCTGGTCAGGCTTTCCCTTGGCAGCCGGCAAATCACCGAAGAGGTCCGCGGCGCCATAGGCCGCAAGATATCCTTAACCGACATCGATAAACTGATTGTCGATAAAAAAGTACTCGATGCCATACAGGCTCACGAAAAGAAATACTTGGCCCGCTTTAACGAAATGTTGCGCGAAGGGAAAAAGGCGGAGCGCCACCTTATCGAAGCTAACCTGCGACTGGTTGTCAGCGTCGCCAAGAAGCACATCGGGCGCGGTATGTCCCTGCTCGACCTCATCCAGGAGGGCAACATCGGCCTGATGAGGGCGGTGGAGAAGTTCGACTACCGTAAAGGCTATAAATTCAGCACCTATGCCACGTGGTGGATACGCCAGGCGCTGACCCGCGCCATCGCCGACCAGGCTCGCACCATCCGCATCCCCGTACACATGGTAGAGACCATCAACCGCCTGCTCCGCATCAGCCGGCGCCTCGCCCAAGAATATGGCCGCGAGCCCACCTCCCGCGAGATTGCCAAGGAGATGGAAGTCTCCTCCGATAAAGTGCGGGAAATCGTCAAAGTATCCCAGCTGCCCATATCGCTGGAATCCCCTATCGGCGAGGAAGAGGACAGCCCCCTCGGCAACTCTATCGAAGACCGCAACGCCATGCCTCCGGTGGACATCGCTTCCAAGCAGCTGCTGAAAGAGCAAATCGAGGACGTGCTGGGCACGCTTACCCCGCGCGAGCAGCGCGTACTGCAGCTCCGTTTCGGGCTGGAAGACGGGCGCAGTCGCACGCTGGAAGAGGTGGGTGTGGAATTCAACGTGACGCGGGAACGCATCCGCCAGATAGAAGCTAAGGCATTAAGAAAACTGCGGCACCCGAGCCGCAGTCGCAAGCTGAAGGATTACCTGGAGTAATTTTTTTACGGAAAGGGGACACTCCAATGAATGAGCTTCCATTGGAACCCGCAAGTTAAATTAGGAATTTATTATGACTAATGAGCCAAAGAAGTTTTATCAAAATGTCGGTGACGGAAAAGTTGGGATAAATAGCAGTCTAGAAATTGTAAGAATAATAAAATCATTTAAGAAAAATTGGCGGTTAATAACCTTGACTTGGATAGTAACGGTTTTGATAGCAACTATGACTACATTTTTGTTCAAGGGTTGGCTTGGAATATTAATAGGAGTAGTACTCTCGGTAATACCATTTTTCCTTGGCATTTTAGCAATAGAAAAGGTGATAGAAAAAGAAGTTCATCATGGTTGAACAAGAGAGTGCCTAATGCTACGAAAAGTTGCAAGTACCGTCAAAATACATAGCTCAAACCACAGCATTTGAACTCTGTTTAATATTTTACTTTAAGTTGTAGTTTTGACTTTTAAGCTTTGAACTCTGAACTTACTTAAGCATCCCCATGATATTTTTCGGCAGCTTGCCCCCCGCCCCCATCTTCATCAGCTTTTGCATCTGCTGAAACTGGTTTAAAAGCTGGTTGACGTCATGCGTGCCGGTCCCGCTGCCCCGAGCAATGCGCTTGCGCCGGCTCCCCCCTATTATGGACGGGTTCTGCCTTTCCTGGGGCGTCATGGAAAGGATTATAGATTCCACCTTTTTCAGCTGTGCTTCCTGCGCTCCGTCGGGCAATTTACCGGCCAGTCTGCCCATGCCGGGTATCATCTCTGCCAGCTGCGAAAGCGGCCCCATTTTTTTAATAGCCTTGAACTGCTCCAGGAAATCCTCCAGGTTAAAGGTGGCGTTTTTAACCTTCTTCTGTAATTCCAGCGCCGTCTTTTCATCGAGGGTCTTTTCGGCTTTTTCGATGAAGGTGAGGACATCGCCCATACCCAAAATACGCGAGGCCAGTCTGTCAGGGTAGAACGGCTCGAAAGCGTCCGCCTTTTCCCCTGTGCCGATGAACTTAATCGGCACGCCGCTGACCCACCGGATGGAAAGTGCCGCCCCGCCCCGCGCATCGCCATCCATCTTGGTCAGGATGAGACCGGTCACATTCACCCGGGCATGGAACTCCTCGGCCACGCGCACGGCGTCCTGGCCGGTCATGGCGTCCACCACCAGCAGCACTTCGTCGGGCTTGATTACTTTTTTTACCTGCTCCAGCTCCGCCATCATCTCTTCATCGATGTGCAGCCGGCCCGCCGTATCCACGATGACATGAGTCGCGGCCAGCTTTTTCGCCTGGTCGAGGCCGTGAGTGCTGATGTCCTGGCTGGACGCTCTGGGGTCTTCATGGTAAACGGGAACATCGAGCTGTTTGCCCAGCGTTACCAGTTGCTCGATAGCGGCCGGCCGGCGGTTGTCCGCGGCCACCAGGAGCGGCTTCTGCCCGCCGTGCTTTAATAGCAGCGCAAGCTTGGCGGCGGTAGTCGTCTTGCCGCTGCCCTGCAGCCCTACCATCATCAACACCGTGGGGGTCTGTGAAGCGGAGAGGAGCTTGCTGCCCTGACCGTCGCCGAGAGTTTTCACTAGCTCTTCGTTAACGATTTTTATTATCTGCTGGGCGGGCGTGAGGCTCTCCATGACCTCTTTGCCGATGGAGCGCTCTTTCACGCGGGTGGTAAAGTCCTTGACCACTTTGAAGTTGACATCCGCCTCTAAAAGCGCCAGCCGCACCTCGCGCAGGGCTTCATCGATATCTTTTTCGTTGAGCTTGCCGCGGTTGCCCAGCCGGCGGAAAACGGCGTTAAGTTTTTCGGTAAGGACTTCAAACATGACATTTTAATTGTAAGGGGAGAGGCAACAGCGCGTCAAACGCTCAACAACCGCGAAGACACATGTTGCTTACCTCACCCCCTAACCCCCTCTCCAAACAGAACTTTGGAGAACCGATAAATCAATTGTTTGGAGAGGGGGCAAATAATAAAGAGAGGCGGTGCCCTCTTAGACATTCCGTTCTACATTTTCAGATGGTTTAAAATCGCATAAAAAACAAATAGGGAAAGGAGGGATGGCTCCATTACGAAAGGCGTTGACTCGCGATGACACAAGAAACCGAAAGTGCTACAATACCACCAATACAAAAGTACAGGAGCGTAAATGTCATGGCTAAAGCCAAATACGGGAAATATTTTTTAACGGACGCCAAAACACCTTCCACGGGAACTAAAGAGGCCGCCGAGTACGCCAAATGGGCCACGCGCATGACCTGGCTTACCGGCGATGTGATAAAGGGCGCTTTCCATTTTGGCTGCTCCTGGTACTACAAAGCGCCGGATAAAGCGCTCCCGGCGCATACGCATGACTTCGATGAAATCCTGGGGTTTTACGGCAGCGACCCCCAGAATCCGCGTGACCTCGGAGGCGAAGTTGAGTTCTGGATGGAGGACGAAAAGCACATCATGACAGAAAGCTTCCTCGTCTTTATCCCGGCGGGTATGAAACACTGCCCTCTCAAGATAAATAGAATCGAAAGGCCGATGTTCCACCTGGGCGCTTCTCCCAGCCACGAGTACGCGAAAAAACCCAGCCGGTAGTAAAATATTTATGTTTCAACACCGGAAGTGCTACAATACCACCAAGTAAAAATTGAAGGAGCTCATTAGCATGGCCAAATCTAAGTACGCGAAATACATCGTGACCGACCTGAAAGCGCCGGCGTTCAATCCGGAGTTTATCGCCCGGTACGCTAAATTCGCCAGCCGGATACTCTGGATGGATGAAAACGTGGTGCCTGGCGCTTTCCAGATGAACTGCTCGTGGTATTTAAAGCCGAACGCCGACCACCTGGGAGAATCGCACAAGCACGATGAAGGCGAAATTATCGGCTTTTTCAGCAGCGACTATCAAAAGCCCTATGACCTCGGCGCGGAAATAGAGTTCTGGCTGGAAGACGAGAAGTTCATGATAACCAAGAGCGCCATGATATTCGTCCCGCCGGGCATGAGACACTGTCCCCTTATCCTCCACCGCGTCGACCACCCTGTATTCCATTTCAGCGTCCTGACCGGCGGCATTTACGCCCAGAAAAAATAGTAGTTAAAACATATACCCCAAATAAGGACAAAGGAGCGGCTGCCATGGCCCAAGGAAAATCAAAATACGGTAAATACATCGTTACGGAGCTCAAGACAGAGATGAGCCCCGAGTCCGTCGCCCGATACGCCCAGTTCGCCACCCGGATATTGTGGATGGATGAGAAAGTGGTGCCAGGGGCTTTCCAGATGAACTGCTCCTGGTATCTTAGACCGCCGGCCAAGCCAATGGGCGAAGGACACCGACACAATGTGCCGGAAATCATCGGTTTTTTCGGCAGCGACTATAAAAACCCCTATGACCTGGGCGCCGAAATAGAGTTCTGGTTGGAAGATGAGAAGTTCATCCTGACCAGTACGTGCATGATTTTCGTCCCGGCGGGGATGAAACACTGCCCGCTTATCGTAAAACGCGTCGACCGCCCGGTCTTTCATTTTAGCACCGTTACCAGCGGCAAGTACGAGATTCTGCACTAGGAGAAAAAACCAGTGGCCAAATCTAAATACGCGAAGTACATCGTCACCGAGCTTAAAGAACCGGAACAGAAGAGGATAATCGCCGCAGATTACGCCAAATACGCCCGGCGTATCCTGTGGATGGACGAGGATGTCGTGCCCGGCGCTTTCCACATGAACACGTCCTGGTTCCTGAAGGCCGCTGCCGCGCTGGAAAATGTGCCGCACAGCCATGACAACCCCGAGATAATAGGCTTTTTCAGCAGCGACCCGGAAAACCCTTACGAACTGGGCGCGGAAGTGGAATTCTGGCTGGAAAACGAGAGACAAGTCATCACCAAAAGCGCCATGATTTTCGTCCCGCCGAAGATGGTGCACTGCCCGCTGATTTTAAGGCGCGTGGACAGGCCCATCTTCCATTTCACCGTTGTTACTAACGGCCTATATATCAAGGACGAGAAGCAGAAATAAAAGGTACTAACCCCTATCCCCTTGTCCCCCTTCCCTGAAGGCAAAATGAGGGAAGGGGGATTATTTTTCCAGTTATGTTAAAATGGGGTCGAGATGATTCCCGCCAGGCTGAAAATGCGCAATTTCATGTGCTACCGGGATAACGTCCCCCCGCTGGACTTCACCGGTATTCACCTCGCCTGCCTTTCCGGCGATAACGGCAACGGCAAATCGGCCATCATCGATGCCATGACCTGGGCGCTCTGGGGCAAAGCACGCGCCGCCAGTGACGATGAACTCATCTATACCAGCCAGCCGGAGATGGAAGTGGAGTTCGATTTTGCTGTGGGGCAGCAGCTTTACCGCATTATCCGCAAGCGGTCCCGTCCTAAAAAGAAGAGCGGCGCCGGTCAGTCCTCGCTGGAGTTCCAGATAAAAGCCGGAAATGACTTCCGCCCCATCACCGGCAACACTATCGCCCAGACGCAGCAGAAAATTATCGAGACGCTGCATATGGACTACGATACATTCATCAATAGCGCCTACCTGCGCCAGGGGCACGCCGACGAATTTACCAGCCAGGCGCCGGCCAAACGCAAGGAAGTGCTCGGCAATATCCTCGGACTGGCCCGTTATGACGAGCTTGAAGACCGCGCTAAATCTCTCGTCAAGCAGTATGAAGCCGAGATAGCCCTGACGGAAAGCTCGCTGCAAGAAATCCACGGCGAGCTATCCCGGAAACCGGAATGCGAAGCGGAACTGGAAAAGGCGCAAACGGCGCTCAATGTAATCGAGGCGGTCATAAAAGAAAATGATGCCGCGCTTGACGAGCTGCGGCGGAAAAAAGAGTCGCTCGAAAGCAAAAGAGCGCAGCTGGAGGAGCTGGAGATACGGCTTGCTGGCAGCGCGCGCGACCTCCAGCGCTGGGAAGAGCAGGCTGGCCAGCACCTTTCCCGGATAAAAACGTATGAAGAAGTCATCGGCCGACGGGCAGAAATTGAAACCGGCTACGCCAAATTCACCGGCGTAAAGAAGGCCGTAGAAGAACTGGACCGCAAGGAACGCCAGGCGCACGGTCTGGAACGGCAGAAAATGCAGTTCGAAGCTAAAGTAGAAAAAGCCAGGAACGCGCTGACCACCGAGCACACCGTCGCCCAGCGCGAAATCGCCAGGCTCGAAGCCAGGGCCAGTACCCTGCCCGCGCTTAAGGACCAGCTCAATCAGGCGCAGGCACGGCGGCGCAAACTGGCCGATACCGAAGCGGCGCTGCGGCAAAAGGAGCAGGCGGTCCAGGAAGCGCAAAAGCAGGTGAGCTACCTGGAAAGCGAGCGTGTGCGGCTCGAAAAGGAAATCGGCGAAGTTGGAGAAAAGCTCGACCTCATCGCGTCGCATATCGCTTCGCACACGGAAGCCAGGTGCCCGCTCTGCAACAGCGAGCTGACGCGGGAAGGACTGGCGCTTATCGCCGCGAAATATACGCGGGAGAAAGAGGCAAAGGCGGACTCGTTAATCGCTAACCGGGACAACCTGGCGCATAAGCGGGCGGAATTCGAGGCGCTTTCGCGGGAGAAGGTGGAGCTCGAGGCGATTCTGAAACAGGAAAACGCCCGCATCCAGAGCCAGGAAGAGCTCGGGAAAAGTAAAATCCGGGAAATCGAAGAGGAAAGTCTCAAGCTGGCCGAGCACCGCAGCGCTTTAAGCGACATCGAGCAGCGGCTGGCCCGGCGGGATTTTGCGGCGGCCGAGCAGCAGGCCATGGGCGCCATCGAGAGGGAGCTGGCCGGCCTGGACTATGCCCCGGCCAGGCACGACGAGGCGCGGCGGCAGCTACAGCAGCTTGAATCTTGCGAGCGCGATAAAAACAGCCTGGACGAGGCGTTAAGGCTTATCGACCGGGAAAAAGAGACGGCGGAGAAGGCGCAGCAGGAGGCGCAGTCGAAGCGCGATAGTGTGAAACTCGATACGGAGAAGAAAGAGGGGCTGGCCGCGGAGCTTGTCGGTCTCCCTGCAGCGCGGCAGGAGCTGGCCGCCGCTGAAGTCGGGTACAAAGAGCTGACCGCCCGCCGCAGCCAGTCCCAGGAAGCTTTAGGCAGCATCAAGGCGCAGCTCCAGCGCCTCGGCGAGCTTGAAATCAAGCAAAAAGAGAAAGAAGACCTGATGGCGCGGTCGGCCGGGGAAGAAGCCCTCTACCGCGACCTGGCCAGGGCCTTCGGTAAGACAGGCATACAGGCGCTGCTCATCGAGGTGGCGCTGCCGGAAATCGAGGCCGAGGCCAACCGGCTCCTCGCCCGCATGACCGATAACCGCATGCACGTTAAATTCGAGACGCAGAAAGAGACGAAGAGAGGGACAGTGCAGGAAACACTGGATATATCCATCGCGGATGAACTGGGCACGCGCAGCTACGAGATGTTCAGCGGCGGCGAGGCTTTCCGCATCAACTTTGCGGTGCGCATCGCGCTTTCGCGTTTGCTGGCCCGGCGCGCCGGGGCGCCTTTGCCGACCCTGATTATCGACGAGGGGTTCGGGACGCAGGACAGCACCGGCATCGAGAAGCTGAAAGAGGCGATAACCTCCATCCAGGACGACTTCGATAAGATACTGGTCATCACCCACCTGGAAGAGCTTAAGGACGCTTTCCCCACCCGCATCGACGTCACCAAGACAGCGGAAGGCTCAATGTTTAGCGTTAGCTAAATTCTATCGTCATTCCCGCGAAAGCGGGAATCCAGTTGTAACCTATCCCCCTGTGTACCCTTTTACAAAAGGGGGATGGCTGGGTTAAATCTCCTTGGTCCCTTCCTTCGGCTTCGCTCAGGACAAGCTCTTACAAAGGAGGGAGAGAGCAGGTTAAAACAAAGGAAACAGGGTTGCACAATCATCCTCTCCCCTTCGTAAGGGGAGAGTTAGAGAGGGATTTTTACCACCCAGTCATTCTGGCCAAGGCCAGAAAAAAGAAGGGATAAGGAGTTAAAAGATAAAGTAATAAGAGAGTATTGAAAAAGAAGGCAAACAATATTACAATTATTCAAAAGCAGATAACTTTATAAAAATAAATTAGGTCATTAATGTGAATGGACAAGGTATCATATATTTAGCTCTTGGGGTGGTTATTGCAGGGGCTATATTGTCCTCTCCTATAGCGGAGGAGCAATACACTGAAACCTACTATACCGCAGAACCATATAACTATGAACAATCCCTTGTTCATGAAAGTCAGGTCAGAACTGGTTTTTTGTGGCTCAAACATGTAACACAAGTTCAATACTTGATAACCAACAAAGAATACATACAAGGTAAATTTACTTTGAGTTTTGTTTTTGACAATGGTTCTCAAACCGGGACAGTTTTGAAAGAAGTAAATATTTCAGCAGGTGAACAAAAGGCAGTGACGGCGAATTCACCTTTAAGTGGGAAATCTAAATATATGTTGACTATAACACCACCCAATAAATCTGTTCCACATCAACGTCCAATGACTAAAAAAATTACTGGATGGGAAGCACTATGGCGATTAACTCCTTTTGTTAAATGAACGCCTTGCCAATCGGTGTAACTAATGGATTAAAAGTTGTTATGCCTGCCCCTCCTTCCCCCATCCTCACACCACCCTCCTCAAATACCGCCCGGTCATGGAGTCCTCGTTGGCCGCTATCTGTTCCGGCGTGCCAGTGGCCACCACGTAGCCCCCCTTGTCCCCTGCCCCCGGCCCTAAATCTATAATCCAGTCGGCGTTCTTCATCACGTCCAGGTGGTGCTCGATGACCACCACCGTGTTCCCCGCGTCCACCAGCTTCTGGAGCACGCGCAAAAGCGCCGCTACGTCATCGAAAGAAAGGCCGGTGGTGGGCTCGTCCAATATATAAAGCGTGCTGCCCGTTGAGCGCTTGGAAAGCTCCGTCGCCAGCTTCACGCGCTGCGCCTCCCCGCCCGAAAGCGTCGGGGCCGGCTGCCCCAGGTGGATATAGCCCAGGCCGACGTCGTTGAGCGTCTCCATCTTGTTCCTTATCCGGGGGAAATGCTCGAAGAAGTCGAGCGACTGCGCCACGGTCAAGTCCAGCACCTCGGCGATGTTCTTGCCCTTGAACTTTATCTCCAGCGCCTCGCGGTTATAGCGCGCGCCCTTGCAGACCTCGCAGGGGACGGTGACATCCGGCAGGAACTGCATCTCAATCTCGATGTAGCCTTCGCCGCGGCAGGCCTCGCAGCGCCCGCCCTTGACGTTGAAGGAAAAGCGCCCCGGCCCGTAGCCCCTTAAGCGCGCATCCGGCACGGTGGCGAAAAGCTCGCGGATGGGGGTGAAAGCGCCGGTGTAGGTGGCGGGGTTAGAGCGTGGGGTGCGCCCTATCGGCGACTGGTCGATATTGATGACCTTGTCGATATGCTCGATGCCGACGATGCGGTCGCAGTCGCCGGCCTTCTCTTTAGCGCGGTAGAATACCTGCGCGAGCCGGCGGTAGAGGATTTCATCGATAAGGGTGCTCTTGCCGCTGCCGGACACCCCGGAGATGCAGACGAACATGCCCAGCGGGATAGTCACGTCGATGTTTTTCAGGTTATTCTGCCGCGCCCCCTGGATAACAAGCTCTTTGCCGTTGCCCGGGCGGCGTTTTTCGGGGAGGGGAATCATTTTAGCGCCGGAGAGGTACTGCCCGGTCAGCGATTCCTTACACTTTAAAATGTCCTTAAGCGTGCCCGTGGCGACGACATAGCCGCCGTGCTCACCGGCGCCGGGGCCCATATCGATGATGTGGTCGGCGGCGCGCATCATGGCCTCGTCATGCTCGACGACCAGTATTGTATTACCTAAATCCCTCAAGCGCTGCATTGTCTGGATTAAACGGTAGTCGTCCGCGGGGTGCAGGCCGACGGTAGGCTCATCGCAAACGTATAAAACGCCCATCAGGCCGCTGCCAATCTGCGTGGCCAACCTGATGCGCTGCGACTCGCCGCCGGAAAGCGTCATCGAAGCGCGGCCGGTGGAGAGATAGTCCAGCCCCACGTCCTTTAAAAAGCCCAGGCGCGTTTTAATCTCTTTTAAAATCTGGTGGGCAATCATTTTCTC
>JBEKDL010000035.1:0-18943 GCA_050014355.1 Dehalococcoidales bacterium
ACAATCCCATTTGAAGTTACCGAAGGAGGCATGATAGAATCCTTAACACTGGGTACCATGAAGACAGCAGGACACTACCTTAACTTAGCCCCTTTGCTGTCCTAAGGATGGGGTCCACCTCACAATAGGCTTCAACGGGATGCTATAAAGTTATGCGACCACCAGTGTCGAGTTGGACTGAGGTAATATAAAATGTCAATACGTCGTAGAGCGAAAGTAAGTTGCCCTTATTGCGGCAACAGGATAGAAATGATGATCTGGGATACTATTAACGCTGATTTGGATCCTGAAGCGAGAGAGACATTGCTAAAGGGCAGGATTCATGCCGCAGATTGTCCAATCTGTAAACAGACCGTTAAGGTAAACCAATCTATCCTTTATCTTGACATGAGCAGGGAGTTTTTCGTTTACTATTTTCCTTTTGAAAGCATTAGAGGTCCGAGCTTTTTTAATGAATTTTCTGTTGATGGGCACCCGAACCTCAATGCAGGAATACCGGAGGAAGACATGCCAAAGTATGTTCAAAATGTGCACTATGTATTTAGCATGAACGAATTAGCCAGATTCATCCAGTTCAGAGAAAGACTTGCGGACATAAAGGACACCACAGGATCAACAACCACCCCTTGTTAGAATGTCACACAATTTGGACGATTGTGACACCGCCAATCTACTATGTCTGCTATGTCTACGGCCCAGGATTCTCTATTCTAGATTCCGGCTCAACCAGTCTACGTCTCAACTCCTCGATGCCAACGTTGTACTTTATGGCACTCATCGGAATGTAGTTCAGCTGCCGATTGATTTCAGATAAATCGGTGATAACCAATCCACACATTGCGTGGACTATACATTTGATTTGGAAAGCCAAGTCGTTCATAGATCCCAAAATACTGCGACTGTTGGTCTTCGCAATCATAATGGAACCTTGGCTGCCCAGCATATGCCTTACTTGCGGATTATCCAATCCATCGCTCATCAGACTTTTCAATAGGCCTAACCTGAATAGCTCACCAAAACCTGCCGATAGTGGTTTCTTCACCATGTGAATGAGGAACGAATAAAGAGTTAGATCGTTGGTGAACAGCACACACTTTTTGCGATCCACCCGTAACAGGTTGGCGTGCCAATCGGACAAGCTAGGAGGCTGTGCTGGTGCGATTGTGGGTTTGGTTCCAAGTTCCTTCAACAGCTTGGTGGTGCATCTTATAGTTGCCATGACTTCTTGAATCAGTATCCGCCTCACGTGGCGCTCCCAACTAACCATTTTACAGGATTCGGGCCGTTCGAGCTAATCCCACTACAGGTCGTTCGTTCTAAAGGCGACTATTTTACTGCAATTATAACCCATTTTCAGAAATATGCGGTTATGCGGCTCCCAAGAATAAGTCGAAAATCACTTTTCGCTACTTTGTTGGGTAACCTTTTACTTCTTTGTTAAGTATTTCTTTTCTATAAGACAACAATCTAACCAATCAATATTTTATGGAAAATTACTCATTCTCAGAGGCTGGACTTTTCTTTACCCAGCGTGTCCTAATCGCCAGCAGGGGCAAGCTGCATGAGTTTTTAGCGTCGAAAATAATTGATGACGATGATTTCGCAAGCCCGGGCTACCGCCTCCTGCGCTTTCGGCGATAGTCCGGGCTGGATTTCTTCGGGGATGTTTTCCGGTTCCATCACCAGGATTTCAACCTCCAACCCCCCGATTTCCTGGAGTTCTTTGAGCAAGGTAGATGTAGGTAAATAATGCTGTGAATAGGTTCGCAGCGGCCTGGCCCGGACTGCTTCCAGGCGTAGAAGAGACAGCTTGCCGGGCGGCAAGCCGCTTTCCATGGTATCCACCAGGACAATCCGCCGCGGTTTCACTTCCGAGAGAGCTATATTGAATAAAATATCGATGACGCCCGTACCGGCGTCCATTAGAGATACCTCTTCCTGGAAGGAGGAGTGGGCCTGGAGATAAGCTATTACTTCAGGCCCGAACCCGTCATCTCCCAGCAGGATATTGCCGCACCCCAGGATTAAAGTTGGCCTCGAGCAGTATTCAGGGAGAAAATCCTTATTTTCAACCATTTCTCTTCTGGCGCTAACTCACTTCGCCGACCGTCTTCCCCTCCGGGTTAAGTATCGTTATCTTGACCGGCAACCGACCGTCCATTTGATGTGTGGCGCAGGACAAGCATGGGTCGTAGGCGCGGATGGCCATCTCCACCATATTGAGAAGGCCTTCATCATATTTACCGCCCTTGATGTTGTCCATGGCCGCTCTCCTGACGGACATATTTATGGGAGCGTTGTTATGGGTCGTACCGACGATGAGATTCACGTTGGTGACCATTCCTTCGGCGTCCGTCTCGTAGTCGTGAATCAGCGTTCCCCGCGGAGCCTCGGTACACCCGATGCCCCGTGCCGCCCGCGGCTTCACCGGAACTCTTATATCTTTGGAAGTAATATCCGGTGATTTCAGCAGCTCCAGAGCGTGCTCGGCGTTGTACAGCAGCTCTATCAATCTGGCCCAATGGTAAGCGAGGGTCAGCTGTACCGGCCTGCCGAAAGTGCTGCGGAACTCTTCGAACTCCTTTTGCGCCAGCGGCGTGCGTATCCTCTCGCAGACATTCATTCTCGCCAGGGTGTTCGTCCGGTAAACCCCCACAGGATTATCCAGGTCCATGGAAAGTTTCCCGGCTTTTTTCATGTAGGGGAACTTGAGATACGTCCACGGCTCGATATGTTCTGCGATGTAGTCGGTATACTTATCATAGGCAAAGTCCTCGTAAGTACCGTCCGCCTGCATCATCCTTAAAACGCCATCATAGAGGTCCAGCGTGCCGTCTTTAGTCACGGTGCCGAGGAAACCGGTCTTGATAACACCGAGCGATTTAACCACATCGAGGTACTTGGGGAAGATGTCCTTTTTCGCCATGGCGATGCTGAACTTGGCCAGTTCGAGAACCTCTTCCGCCATCGGGAGCATCCTGTCCCTTTCCTCCGGGTTCAGGGCTTTGCTAAACCCGCCGGGGACTGAAGCGACCGGGTGGATGGACTTGCCGGAAAGTATTTCGAGCATCTTGGCACCCAGGTGGCGGACTCTCACGACCCTCCTGCCTAATTCGGGCATGGCCTGGGCAATGCCGATGACATTCCGGATAGAATATTCCGCGGCCGGTCCCATGACAAAATCGGGCGCCGCGAGGAAATAGAAATGCAGTATATGCTCCTCGGTAAACGCGATAGCGTTAGCCAGTTCACGGAGCTTCCTGCCTGCGGGCGGGGGCTCTACCCCGAAGACTGCGTCGCACGCCTTGGAGCTTGCCAGGTGGTGCGACCAGGGGCACACGCCGCAAATACTGGTCACAATGCGCGGCAGCTCCTCCACCGGCCGCCCGATGCAGAATTTTTCAAATCCCCTTAGTTCTACGATATGCACGCGGGTATCGCTGACATTTCCAGCGTCATCGAGAAGTATGGTGACTTTAGCGTGCCCTTCGAGCCTGGTCACCGGCTGAATTACAATTTTATTACTCATTTCAGTCTCCTTTACGATTTCATTTCTTGGGCAGCGGTCTCAATCTATTTTGAGCGCCGATGTACCGCTGGAATGTTGCAGGTCTGTCGGGAATCGACCTGGGGTCCAGTCCGATACTCGATAAAGCTCCCATCATATCGACCATGGGGTTCACGCCTTTCCGGATAGGGCCGAAACAGCCGCGGCAGGGCATCGTTGCCTTGATACACCGCGGTGTTTTTTCGTGCCCGCCGCAGCCGGACTTGGTTATCGGACCCAGGCAGAGATACCCGAGCTCCATGAAGCATCGCGAGTTAGCCAGGCTCTCGCCCGGCGGCACGATAGATTCGAGAGGCCTCTTCACGGTCGCCAGGGCTTTTTTCTCACGCTTGGTCGGGCAATCGTCGCAGACGCTTCTTTCAGGTAATGAAAACGGCTTGCCTGTCAGCAGCGCGGTGAGCGCATCCACTATGATATCGGGTGATGTCGGGCAGCCCGGTATGTAGACGTCAACCTTGATGACCTCATCCAGGGCATAAACCCGGTCTGTCAGCGGGGGGAGGTCTTCGGTGGGATTTGGGGCCGGGTCAGTCGTCTTGGACTGCCGGTAGACCTTTTCATAAAGATCGGTCAGCGAGTACTGGTTGGCCAGCGCCGGAATGCCGCCATAGCAGGCGCAGGAACCGAGCGCGATAAGCGTTTTGCATTTCTTCCTCATCTCGTTGGCCACATGTTTTTCCTTATCGTTCCTGACACCGCCCGAGATAATGCCCACCTCCGCCTCCGGAATTTCCATCTCGGTCTTTTCGCCGAGCTGACCGTAGTACTTGTGGTCCATCAACACCGGCATGTGGACGAACTGGAGCTGGGGCAGCAGGTCCAGCAACGGTTCTCCTATATCCAGGATAGTCACCTCACAACCCCCGCAGATATTCAACCATTCTTCAGCTACTTTTACCATGAACAAACCCTCCTTTTTTTACCGCAAATATATTACCCGTTACATGGGTTTTCCTTCTACCACGACTTCCTTGATTTCTCTGCGCGTGAAAATATAATACTGGTTATCTTCATTTACCATTTGTGTTTGAAAACCGTTCGCCTGATACTTGAGGGACGCCTCTTCGGCCTGTTTCTGGTCGGGATATACCTGACCATCCCACATGTACTTCTTGCCTTCAAACCTCCGCGATAATTGCATAAGTCTCCCTTAAAACGCCTACTGTTTGTACTGGCTTGGCCCGAGCGCCTTTACCTTTTCCGTCATTTCGGTGACCACCTGGGCAAAGCGCGGGCCTTCCGAGGCAGAGACCCATTCCAGCCGGAACCTGTCTTCCTCGATGCCGAAATCCTGGAGCATAAGCTTTATGGCATCTGCCCTGGATTGAGCCTTCACGTTGCCTTCCCGGTAATGGCAATCCCCGAGGTGGCAGCCGCATATCATCACGCCGTCGGCGCCTTTGGTCAGGGCATTAATCACCATATTCGGATGCACCATACCAGAGCACATGACCCGGATGATACGGAGGTTCGGGGGGTACTGCAGCCGGGACACTCCGGCCAGGTCAGCGCCGGCGTAAGAACACCAGTTGCAGCAGAAACCTATGATTAAAGGTTCAAACCCATTTTCCGCCATCTGACTCTCCTATTCGGCAAGCGCAGCCTCCACCATGGCTGCCAGCTGGTCTACTTTGAAGTTGCGTATAAAAATTCCCTGCTTGGGGCAGGTGGCCTGGCAGACGCCGCAGCCCTGGCACTTGGCAGGGTCGGCATCGACCGTTTTTTTGATTTCTCCGTCTTTCATGTATTCAATCAGGCTGATAGCTTTATAAGGGCACGGGTCGACGCAGTAAGCGCAGCCGTCGCAGTTCTCTTCCACTACATTGGAGATGGCTGCCTGGAGTTCGATACGCGGTTTCGAGAGGATTGTCGCCGCGCGGGCTGCCGCCGCCATAGCCTGGGTGATACTCTCATCGGCCGTTTTCGGGCTGTGAGCCAGGCCGCAGAGAAAGATGCCTTCACTGGCGAAATCGACCGGGCGCAGCTTGAGGTGCGCTTCCAGGAAGAACCCTTCCTGTGTCAGGGGGAGCTTGAGCTTCTGCGCCAGCGCCTGGTTGCTTTCATCGGGAACGATACCCGTAGATAGCACCAGCATATCGGTATCGATATGCAGCCTGGACTTGAGCATATTGTCTATCAGCGATATCCTCACCTTTCCGTTAGAGGGCTGGACTTCTGGCAGGGTACTTTCGGCTAAGCGGATAAAACGCACTCCCTTATCCCTGGCTTCGCGGTAATACACTTCATTGAAACCGTAGGTCCGCATATCATTCTGGATGATAAATACGCTGGTGTCCGGCTTCGTTTCTTTGATACGCAACGCGGTTTTAATGGCCTGGCCGCAGCAAATCCGGCTGCAGTAGCCGTCTGGTTTAGAGCAGGGACCCACGCATTGCAGCATAACGACGGATTTAGCATTAAAAGCGCCGGAGGCCAGCTTTTCTTCAAGCTCAAGCTGGGAGATTACGCCGGGATGCTGGCCGTAGAGGTATTCCGTACCCTGGTACTCCCGGGCGCCGGTAGCCACGATGACCGCGCCGTGTTTGATTTCATGGGTCTCTCCGCTGGCGGTAAAAGTGGTCTTGAAATTACCCGCCGACCCCTCGAAGTCGACCACCTCGGTGTTCATGAAGATATGCAATTTCGGATGGTTCTTGACCTCGCCGATAAGGAAGTTCAGCTTTTCTTGCGGGCTAACATGGTCGAGCAGGAACCTGACACGCCGCAGGTTTCCGCCGAGCTTCTCGCTTTTTTCCAGTAAGTAAGTTTCAAAGCCCTGTTTCGCCAGTTCCAGCGCCGCCGTCATACCGGCCAGCCCGCCGCCCAGCACCAGGCCTCGGGGGTTAACATCAACATAATCTGGATATAAAGGCTCCAGCAGCCTGGACTTGGCCACGGCTATCCTGACCAGGTCTTTGGCTTTCTTAGTCGCTTTTTGAGGTTCGTGCATATGAACCCAGGAGCACTGGTCTCGGATGTTGGCCATCTCAAAGAGATAAGGGTTGAGCCCTACCTGCCGGACCGTATCCCGGAACAACGGCTCGTGGGTGCGCGGTGTACACGAAGCCACGATAACCCGGTTTAAATCATGCTCGATAATCATCTTTTTTATGCGTTCACAGCTATCGGTGGAGCAGGTATAGACATTATCCTCGGCATGGACGACGTTCGGCAAAGTGCTGGCGTAGGCTACCACATCTTTAACATCGACCACGCCGGCAATATTCCGGCCGCAGTGGCAGACAAAGACACCGATGCGGGGCTCCTGCCCGGTCACGTCCCTTTCCGGCGGATAGGTCTTTTCTTTAATCAACGTTCCTCTAGCCTCGGCCAGCAGAGACATCGCCTTTGAGGCTGCCGCGGAGGCTTCCATGACGCTTTCCGGTATATCTTTGGGGCCGGTAAGCACCCCTGCGGCATAGATTCCGGTCCGGGATGTCTCGGCCGGGGTCATCTCGCCGATGCGGGCGAAGCCATATTTATCGGTAACAATCCCTAAGATATCGGTCAGCTTCCTGGTTTCATCACCCGGTTTCATCCCCGCCGATAGCACCACGAGGTCGAACTCCTCGTTCACCAGAGAACCGTCTTCCTTTTCAAACCGGAGCGCCAGGTTTTTAGTCTCCGGCATCTCCCGCACCGAAGACGGACGGCAGCGAACATAACGGACTCCCAGCTCCTTAGCCCTCTGGAAATAGTGTTCATAGCCCTTGCCGAACGCGCGCAGGTCGATGTAGAAAATGGTGCACTCGGTCTCCGGAGCGTGCTCCCTGGTGATGATGGCTTCCTTGGTAGCGTACATGCAGCATACCGAGGAGCAGTAATTGCGGTCTATCTCCCGGGAACCGACGCATTGGATATAAGCGATTTTCTTCGGCGGTTTGTGGTCGGACGGGCGCAATACCGTACCCATATTTGGCCCGCTCGCGGAAAGCATGCGTTCGTACTGCAGGCTGGAAACTACGTTATCGAACCGCCCGTAGCCCAGTTCCTTCTTCAGTCCGGGGTCAATGATATCATATCCGGTCGCCAGGACCACCGCGCCGACGTCGATGTTCGTCAGCTCGTCTTCCTGTTTGTAGTTAATCGCTTTAGCTTCGCAAAATTCCTCGCAGGTCTGGCAGACGTTGCGTCCGAAATACTGGCAGGTCTGACGGTCGATGACCGGCACCTTGGGCACGGCCTGGGCAAACGGTATATATATCGAACCGCGCTGGACGAGGTCGGCATCATAATCGGAAAGCAGCGGTCTCGGCTCGTGGGTAGTCACTTTAGATAGTTTGAAAGTGCCCAGAGGGCATACCGTTTCGCAGGCACCGCAGGTGACACATACCGGCGAGGGACGCCCGTACGGGGCACCGACCTTGCGCGAAGGCCCGCGGCCGATAAAATCGATGGCGTTAACCTGCATCCGCTCTTTACAAATCCTGGTGCAGAGACCGCACAACACGCAGTCCTCGTTTTTGGGTTTGAATCTCTTGACCCACGGTTCATCGGTGACACCGAACTCCCTGGCGAGCTCCTGTATGCGCGGCACCTCCGGACAACGTAAATATAAGAGACCGGCGACCAGCTGGCGCGCTTTCTGTACCCGCGGGGAGTTTGTCTGGACCTGAATGCCCTCTTCCACAGGATAGGTACAGGACGGGGCCATTTCCATCCTGCCGCCGGCTATCTCCACGATACACAAGCGGCACCCTCCCCACGGCGTAAGGGCCTTGTAATAGCAAAGCGTGGGTATCTTGACGCCGCTAGCGGTCGCGACCTCGAGAATCGTCTTACCGGCTTCCGCTTCGACCTGTTTTCCATCGAGGATAAACTTGACCATAATTGCGCCTCTATTTCGCTCTTATCAGAATTCTTTTCTCTGCGGGAAGGGGAGAAGGCACCGGGACTCCGGAAAGCCTGGTTACCGCGCTGAACCGCGCCGGGCACATGCTGAAGCAGGTGCCGCACTTGGTGCATTTCTCCTGGTCAATCACGTGGATTTGCCCCTTATCCCCGCTGATAGCCTGCACCGGGCAGTTCCTCATGCATATCATGCATGCCTGGCATTTAGACGGCTCTATGTAATATGAAGTCAATGCCTTGCAAACTCGCGCCGGGCAACGCTTTTCATTGATATGGGACTCGTATTCCTCCCGGAAATAGCGTATGGTGGTCAGAACGGGATTGGGGGCGGACTCGCCCAGGCCGCACAACGCCGTATCGCTGATTCTCTTGCCCATTTCTTCCAGCAGCTCGATATCTCCCTTCTGGCCTCTTCCTTCGGTGATGTCAGCGAGGAGTTCATGCATTAAGCTGCACCCTTCGCGGCAGGGTACGCACTTGCCGCAAGATTCGTCCTTGGTGAAGGCCAGGAAGAACTTGGCCACGTCCACCATACAGGTGTCCTCATCCATCACCACCATGCCGCCGGAACCCATTATCGAGCCGGCTTCGGCGAGCTTTTCATAGTCCACCGGCAGGCCGAGTAACGGCTCGGGGATGCAGCCTCCCGAGGGTCCCCCTGTCTGCACGGCCTTGAATTTTTTACCGTCCGGGATGCCCCCGCCGATATCGAAGATTAAAGAGCGCAACGTGGTACCCATCGGCACTTCTACCAGGCCGGTATTCCTGATTTTTCCCACCAGCGAAAAGACCGCGGTGCCTTTGCTCTTTTCCGTCCCGATGCCGGCAAACCACCCGGCGCCGTGGGAGATAATCAGGGGCACATTCGCCCAGGTCTTGACGTTGTTGGTGACCGTGGGCTTGCCCCAGAGTCCCTTTACCGTCGTGCCCGGCGGGCGCTGCCTCGGCTCGGCGGTGGAACCTTCGATAGAAGCTATCATGGCACTAAGTTCCCCCGCCACGAAGGCGCCCGAACCACATTCCACGTCCAGAGAGAAATCAAAACCGCTGCCGAGGATATTTTTACCCAGGAGTTTATGTTTTTCAGCCTCGATAATGGCCTTTTTTACCCTCTGCACCGCCAGGGGATACTCCGCGCGCACGTAAACGTAACCGCTGCTGGCGCCAGCGGCATAAGCACCGATAATCATACCCTCAATAACGCTGTGCGGGTCAGCCTCTAAAATGCTCCGGTCCATGTAGGCCCCCGGGTCGCCTTCATCGGCGTTGCAGATAATATATTTTTGCGTCGCCTGTGCCTGGCGGGCGCTTAACCACTTTCTCCCGGTGGGGAACCCGGCTCCGCCCCTTCCCCGCAGACCGGCCCGGGTTACTTCATCGATAACCTGCTGGGGAGATAACCCCTTAAATACTTTTTGCAGCGCCTGGTAGCCGCCCACGGCAAAGTAGTCCTCGATTTTCTCCGGATTGATAAGACCACAGTTTTTCAGAATCCGGCGCGTCTGCTTGCTATAAAATGGTATATCGCGGTAGAGGGGTATTGATTTGCCGGAAACGGGGTCCCGGTATAAAAGGCGCTCCACCGGTTTCCCTCCACCAAGATGTTCTTTGATAATCTCTTCAGCATCTTTCTCGCTGACATGAACGTAGAGAATACCTTCCGGTTCGATAGCGACCAGCGGACCCTGTTCGCAGAAACCGTGACAACCCGAGAATTCTACTTTGACTTTTTCACCGAGTTTTTGTTTTTCAACCTCAATTTCCAGTGCCTGTCGGACTTCAGCCGAGCGTGATGAGACACAGCCGGTGCCCTGGCACACAAATAACGTATAGCCGCTATCGCTTGTCATCTCGGTACTCCTTGAGGATATCAGCGACTGCCATGGGACGCAGTTTACCGTAAACCCGTTCGCCTATTTTTATTACCGGCGCCAGCGCGCAGCAGCCGAGACAGCGCACCATTTCCAGGCTGAACTTCTTATCGGGCGTCGTCTCGCCGAGTTTGATTTCCAGCACGTCCTGCAGCCTATCCATGAGCCTTTCCGCGCCCCGGGCAAAGCAGGCGGTCCCCTGGCACACCGATATTACATACTTGCCGCGGGGTTTAAGACTGAAAAGGGAGTAAAAAGAAGCCACCGATATAACATGAGCCATGGGCACCTGCAGGGTACGGCTAAGGTAGTACAGGGCATCTTCCGGCAGGTAATTGAACTCGGCATTAACGCCCTGGAGCACCGATAGCAACGGCGCTTTCTTATAGGCGTATTGTTTCAGGAGTTTATCAATCTTTTCTTTCTCTGCCGATTTTATGGCTGGGTCAACCGGTTCAACATACGCCGGGTAAGCCTGGTATCTTACCGGGCAATGCAGCGTGCATTCGCCGCAGCCGGTGCATTTATCGGCCTCTACCGAGCGCGCCTTCTTTCTTACCGTAATCTGGAAATGGCCGGGACGGCCATCCACCTTTTCGACATCGGCATAGGTGAGCTTTTCGATGTTAATATGCCTGCCGGCGTCCACCATTTTAGGAGAGAGCGTGCACATGGCGCAGTCATTGGTCGGGAAAGTTTTATCCAGCTGGGCCATCCTGCCGCCGATACTGGGGCTGCTCTCTACCAGATAGACTTTGAAACCGGACTCGGCCAGGTCGAGGGCGCTCTGCATCCCCGCGATGCCGCCGCCCACCACCATTACCGAGCCGACCTTTTTAGTATCATTGTTTTCCATGAGACCCCGCCTTTTCCAGCATTCTCTGGGGGTGTACGAAATGCATACGCAACATCAATTCCTTTTCGGGAGCCCCCAGGGCCGCCGCCAGAACTTGGCTGTAGTAATAGACCGGCAGCCCGTATTTAGTACTGTATTTGGCCTCTATTTCACTCTGCCTGGCATCCATATTCATGTGGCAGAAGGGACAGGTAACCACAATCGCATCAGCCCCTGCCTGTTTAGCGCCGTCCAGGATATCTTTAGTAAGCTTAAGCGCGATGTCTGTCCTGGTGAGCGAAAAGTTACCACCGCAGCAGTCAGTCCGGTATCCCCAATCCAGAACCGTGGCGCCGGCCGCCTTTACCGTGCGGTCCATGGTCTGGGGGAATTCAGCGTTTTCAAAATGGTCCGGGGGACGGGAAAGGAAGCAGCCGTAATAGCAGACTACCTTCAAGCTAGAAAGGTCTCTTTTTCTGGACGAAGATACCCGTTTCATAATTTCTTCGGTGGCGAAAAACTCCAGGGGGTGGATTATTTTAACACGGCCGGTAAACTTGTGTTTCAGAGTGTCCTCAACGTTCTGGCGCAGTTCCGGGTCTTTGTCCATTTCATGCATGGCGAACTTGAACCGGGCATAGCAATAGGCACAGGGCACCAGCATTTGTTCAAAACCCTGCTCTTCGGCCTTGGCCAGGTTGGTCATGGCCAGGGAAGCCGCCATCTGGCGTGAAGCGATATGGACGGCAGACGAGCCGCAACATGACCAGCGTTTGACTTGTCTGATAGGCATATCCAGCGCCTTTAAAACGGAACGCAGGGAAGTATCGAAGTCCTTACAGGTGGTATTCAGACAGCAACCGGGATAATATCCATATATCATTTTTTCTCCGACTTTCTGACCCGGGAACGTATTCTAAGGGTTACACCGAGAGCACCCAGGTCCGGAATCAGACTTAGCTTTCCCCGTTTGAACAGTCCCAGTCCCAGTGACATGTCCTTGCGGAACTTGCGGGTGGCCAGCTTCAGCCTTCCCATCAATCCCATCTCGTACATGCGCCCGAAAAGCTCGATATTGCCCAGGGAGTAGCGGTAGAAATCGGCGACTTCCGCCTCCTTGGGCTTATATCCCTCGCTTAACGCGATGGCCCTCATGGCATCCATGGCGTTAACCAGGTTCACGTCTTGAGGGCAGCGTGCCACACAGGTCTCACAGGCGGCACAGAGCCAGATGGTGGCGCTGCCCAGCACCAGGTCTTTTAGGCCCAGACGGGCAGCTTGGAGAATCTGGGCCGGGGTATAGTCCATGGCATAGGCTACGGGACAACCGCTGGTACATTTGCGGCATTGATAGCAAGCGTTAATATCTACATTGCTTAATTTTTTTACTGAATCGGAAAATTGGGAAACTTCTTCGGGGTGGATTTCAAACTCGGCGGGTACGGTCGGGGCGGAAACAACTTTTTCCTGGAGTGCCTTGGCTTGATTATTCATATCTTTTTTCTACCTGCGTCGTCTAGCATTCGCGTTCTTACCTTCGAAAGATTCTCCCAGATAAGATTTTCCAGGTCATCAAAACGGATTGGCTTTACCAGGTAATCGACTGCCCCGTGTTTCATGGCATCTACGGCCAGTTCCACTGAAGGGAAGGCCGTGATAACGATGGACCTTATATACGGTTTCGCGAATTTTACTTCTTTGATGACCTCAATCCCGCTTTTCCCGGGCAACCTTACATCCACTATTAATATATCGAATTCGCTTTTCTTTATAAGCTCCAGGGCTTCTTCCCCGGTCTCCGCCGTGGTCACGGCATGCGCGTCCTTGAGCGCATCCTTAAGCGAATCGCGTAAAATTTTCTCGTCCTCTATAACCAGTATCGAGCCGCCCTTCGCGGGATATGCTCCCAGACTTTCCGATATCAATCTACATATATAGTCCTGCATCGATATCCCGTCGTAGGCGCATTTCACTTTGAGTTTTTTGTACTCGTCAAGGGATAATCTTAAATGGAGCTGCCTTCTATCAATATCCATGTTCATCAATCTGCAGGTATTATTGTACCTTTATACCATTGTACCTACTATTAATTATAATACCTTTGTCAAGTCCCTGCATTTTCGTACCTAAGTAATGACGTAGCCTTTCTTGACAATTGAGGGGTGTTCTGTTACATTGATACACCATACTGATTGTGAAAAAATGGTGACTTTGAACATTTATCATCGAAGTCTGAAAATCTTGGCCAATCCTCATTTCTGGGCGGTTACAGTACTCTTTGCTATCTGTCTGGTGCTGCAATACCCGCAACAGCTGCTCGGCCTATCTTCGCCATCGGTCTTCTCCTTTCTCGGCCTGACCCGGCACGCTATAGAACGTATTTTCCTGCTGGTGCCTGTCAGTTACGTAAGTTTTCTTTTTGGCTTCAGGGCCGGTTTCTTTTCCATCACCCTGGCGGCGGCCATCATGTTCCCCCGCGTTTTCCTGATTTCCCAGTATTTTCCCGACTCGATATTCGAGACCAGCGCTGTCATTGTAGTCGGCGTTTTGATAAATCTCTGGTGTCAGTTCTACCGCAAAGATAGGGAGCGCCAGCAGCACATTCTTTCAGAGCTCAAGGCAGCCCATGAGAAACTCCAGCAGCATGCCGCCATCATCGAAGATAATGAAAGACGCCTGGACACTCTTAACCATATCTCCGGTATCATCTCCCAATCTCTGGACATGGGCCAGATTTTGAATAGCGCGATTAACGGCATCATCGCTTCGATGCATATCGAAGATGCCTGGATTCATCTTATAAACGATGAAGAGAATGAACTCGTACTTACGGCCTGTCGGGGAAATTGTCAAGATTTCCCCAGAATTAAAGCGGGCTACGGTCTTAGCGGCACCGTAGCCGAGTCGGGACAGCCGCTATTCGTCGGCGATATATCCCGCGACCCCCGCGCTCCGGAAGCAGCCCGCCGGCAAACAGGTTCCGTCCTCATCGTACCTTTTATCTCGAAAGATAAAGTTAAAGGCACCCTCGGTATTGGCTCACGAAGCTATCGCACCTTCCAGCAGCATGAAATAGAACTCCTCACCGGCATAGGCAATCAAATAAGTGTAGCGATAGATAATGCCGGCCTTTATCAAACACAACAGAAAGTCGCTGAAAAACTGCGAACATCGGAACAGAGGTATCGCGAATTATTCGAAAATGCCCACGATGCTATCCTGGTACATGATATGGACGGTAATATAACCGCCGCGAACCGCGCCGCCGAGGTGCTTAACGGCTATCAAATCACCGAAATGATCGGTATGAACGTTAAGACTTTCCTGACGGAGGAAAGCCTGGCGCTAGCCGGGCAAATAAAACGCAAACTCTTGCTGGGAGAGACCGTGGAACAACCATACGAGCAGCGTCTGATAAAAAAAGGCGGGACCGAAGCGATACTCCAGATGGCCACCAGTTTGATTACGGAAAATGACCAACCGATAGGCTTTCAGCATATCGCCAGGGATATTACCCGAGAAAAGGAAATTCAGGCTAAGTTAAGCACCGCGTACCGGCAGCTCAACGAATCCCATACCAGACTAAAAGAGAGCCAGGAACAACTGATTCAGGCCGAAAAACTGACATCCCTGGGGCAACTGGCAGCTTCCATCGCTCATGAAATTAACAATCCCCTATCGGGCGTCCTGATCTATACTCAATTGCTGATTAAGAAAATCACTTCCGCCAGTATATCTAAAGAGACAGTCCTGGAATATTTATCCAAAATGGAATTTGAGCTCACCCGCAGCACGCGGCTGGTCCGGAACCTTCTGGATTTCGCCCGGCAGTCTGCTCCAGATATTAGGCCGGTTCACCTGAATGACGTCATTAACCGTGCCTTTGACCTCGCGGTTCATTCGGCTGATTTGCAAAAAATTAAAGCAGTTAAAGAGCTTGATCCCTCTCTGCCAGAAATAATGGCCGATTCCGACCAGCTTCAACAGGTTTTTACCAATATCATTTTAAACGCTCTCCAGGCCATGCCGGAGGGAGGAACCTTGACTATAGTCTCCTCTTTTAACGACGGCCAGTTTAAAATTGAGATTCGGGACACAGGATACGGCATCTTTCCGGAGAATATGCGTAAAATTTTCGTGCCCTTCTTCACGACCAAACAAGAGGTCAAGGGCGTAGGGCTGGGCCTGGCCATCGCCTACGGTATTGTGCAGCGCCACCATGGTAAAATAGTAGTTCAGAGCCTAAAAGGAGAAGGTACCACATTTTCTATCTTTCTTTCCCTCCACGGATAAGAACATCAAGAACAGGAATAGACTCTCTGGAAATTGTTGGACTTAGATTAATATCAACCTTAGCAGGAGGGCAAAGATTGAATTAATTTTGAAGTCGGTTACCAAGCCCTGGTATTTCTCCGAACTACACAGCGGCCTATCCCTTCTCACCTAAACGACAGAAGACTCTGGCTAATATATTAAATAAGGTTCAGGAGCTATAATTCGAACTGCTTCTAATCAGACCTAGTCTATTTAAAAGCCCACGGGAAGATTATTGAAAAGACTATGAAACCCGAAGCGCGCCCTTTCTTAAGGTAGGGAGTTCTTGGTATTGTCCCCTTAAGTGGAGATGGGGTGACGATAGGCAGAACTATTGAACTTACCTTCAGCCTAAAATCACAATTACGCATTTTTACATTACGGGATGAGGGGCTTTTAGAGTTACACTCGAGTCACATTCCGTCATATTGTTAAGCTAGAGTACCCTAGTTTCGTTCCTGAAAATTAATTTCAAGGTCTAAAAGAACTGTAAGCGACTTGACGTTTTTCATATACCCACTTATATAATTACATCACCGGATCATAGGTCGATCTTGGAGAAGAATAGCTGTTTATTCTTGAAAGGAGGTGATTACCCTCTAAAGGTGAAGAAGTGTTAATATTTTAACGGAGCGTATATCTAGGGAAAAGGAGACAAGTATGAAAAGAATAATTTTATTGGTAGTTCCATTCCTGTTATTAATGCTGGCGGCGGTGCTAGCTACTTCGGCATTCGCTGCCAACGATCAACCTATTGGTAAGGCTTTTCAAATTACCACTGACCCCAAGTATGATAGGAATCCGAGCTTCTTCAGAGCGGCTGACGGGACATATTGGCTTTTCTTTACACGCGGTAAGGATAATAGGGGCATAAGAGATTTCCAGGGCTATAATCCGGATTTAGATTATTACGATATTTACTACCGAACCGCCAGGAGCATTCCTGAGCTTCAAAAAGTAGATGAAAACATTATACGATTAACGCCGCCAGATAACGCGCAGAGAGATATATCAGCTTTTCAAGGTCGTGACGGAAAAATTTGGGTATTTACTTCTACAGGACTTGGGCCTGGTTCACAAAGGAGTGTTTATTTCTATATATTTGATGGGTCCTGGAACGGCCCTACACTTGTACCGGGAACAGATTATGCAGCCCACATTAGTGCCTTAGAACACAATGGTAAAATTTGGGTTTTTTTCGATATTGATTACAAACTTAAGGTCACCTCGTACGATGAAGCCGCGCACTGGTCTCCCCCTGTTACTGTAGCCGGTCCAGATGCTACGGTCGCAAAAGCCATGGTCGACGATGGGAATTTCTACGTAGTGTGGACGACCTCCTCGGGAGCCGGAATTTATCTTTCTACATCAGCAGATGGAACAAATTGGTCTTCTACGAGCAACCCTATCGCTTCATGGCCGGGCGCATCAAATTGGGATCCAGTGCTGACTAAAGAAAAAGATACCTTTAGGCTTTTCTGGGCTCCAGATGCTGGTTTTAAAGGGCAGTTCATTGCGACGTCAAGTTCGAAAAAACCTACTGAATCAACATCCTGGTCACATCCAGTTAAATTGACGACCTCCAGTTATAATACGAATAATTGGTGGGATTTTTGGCCACAAATATACTCTGATAAAGGGGAGAGTTGGCTTTTCTATACTAGTGAAAGGGACAAAACCGGCAAAGAAAGAACTGATGGCAACATATGGACGCTTAATGTGCCAGAGTCCGTAATCAAGTAACCCCGAAATAAAAAGAAAAGCAGGCTGATTAAGCTCCATAATTGAGGGTTTTACATTTCACCTGATCGTGCAATTTATCATCCTGAATGATATAGATCTTGCCAAGTGAGGTGACTGTGTGAAAATAAGACCATTCCCAAATGTCCCAGGGTAACCATATGGCAAGAAGAACCATCATCCATATCGACCTCGATTCCTTTTTCGTCTCGGTGGAACGGGTTCTCAATCCCGAGCTCAATGGCAAACCGGTCGTGGTAGGCGGCCGACCTGACCGCAGAGGAGTCGTCGCCACAGCCTCCTACGAAGCGAGAAAGTTCGGCCTGCACTCGGCAATGCCGCTGG
The DNA here is from genome assembly GCA_050014355.1 of Dehalococcoidales bacterium. GTDB lineage: Bacteria > Chloroflexota > Dehalococcoidia > Dehalococcoidales > RBG-16-60-22 > Fen-1077. Next base: position 17,525 of record JBEKDL010000035.1, read on the forward strand.
TAACGGCTGCCCGGTTATGCCCGCAGGCGATCTTTATTGAAGGAAACTTCGCCAGATACAGGGAGTTCTCGCGTAAATTCATGGCAATCCTGAACGATTTTTCGCCGTTTATTGAACCAGGGGGTCTTGACGAGGCCTATCTGGATGTGACCGGATTCGAATCGCTACACGGTTCTATCCGGAAAATGGCAACCGTCATGAAGCAGAGAATTAAGACTGAACTGGGCCTTACTGCTTCGATTGGTATCGCAAGCTGCAAAATAGTGGCCAAGGTAGCATCCGACCACTCAAAACCTGATGGCCTCAGCGAAGTTCCGCGCGGGGGCGAACGAGAGTTCCTGGCGCCGTTACCCGTGGATAAATTGCCAGGAGTAGGGAAACAGACTGTAAAGATCCTGAAAGGGCTGGGAATACATACGATAGACGCTCTATCCCGTAGGCCTTCTCAGGCTTTGGTAGACCATTTAGGGATTGCAGGCGAAACGATGCGTCGTCACGCCTGCGGCATCGATGCTAGCGAAGTACTTCCTCCAGGTGAAGCGAAGTCGATCAGCAGAGAAACGACTTTTGGACAGGACACCCGCGACCGGCAGTTTCTGGAAGTGACTTTATGGGCTCAGAGCGAGAAGGTTGGAGCTGATCTCCGGAAAAAAGGAAAAGAAGCAAGATGCGTGACTCTGAAGTTGAGATACGGGGACTTCACGACAATTACTCGCAGCCACACGCTTCGAGAAGGTCTGAATACAGATAAAGGGATATTTGATATCGGAATTAAATTGCTCAATAAAGCGCTAGCAACTGAAAGACAGGGAATACGACTGATCGGGATCGGGATATCCCAACTGGAGGAACCGAGTCGGCAGACAACATTATTCACTCCTTCCAATCGTAAGCTTGAGGAGTTGAATAAAACGATAGACCGCATCCGAGACAGGTACGGCTTTGGCTCTATCCAAACTGGAAGGACCGCAATGCTTAAGGACACCGAAATCAGTTAGGGGGTGTAATTCGTATAGTTAACTAGAATTGGAGAAAAAGCAATGGAAAGAATCAAAAGGCAAGAATCCCCTATAATACGGTTGACACGTTGGCAAATGGAGGTCTCTTTGTCAAATAAGAAGTCAAGCAAAGAACCCCCGAAAGACGAGAATTGGACAATATATGGAGTGGATGCAGAAGGGAACGAGAGGGTATACGCCCAGGTACCATCTGAGCAGTTTAAGAAATGGTCGAAATCAGACCGTTTGTGGAGCCAGGCTCAATCTGCATTGTTCGATCGCTTGTTGTCCAATCCAAGTACTAGCAGGGTGTTGAAAAACGGGCGTTAAATCACTTATTTTCAATCCTTCTCACCTTTCTTGATGGTTTTAAGTCCTACTGCCTGGTTTCTGAAGCCTCCCGGAGAGGTTTTAGATAGCG
>JBEKDL010000036.1:0-36560 GCA_050014355.1 Dehalococcoidales bacterium
CGGTGTTTCTCTCGTCCAGCGGGGATGCTGCGTCCAGCGTATAAAATCTTCGGGGTGAGGCATCAGACCAAAGACACGGCCGGAAGCATCGCAGATGCCGGCGATATCGTTAATCGAGCCGTTAGGATTATACGGATAACCCGCCCCGGTATTTCCCTTTTCATCAACGTACTGCACAACGATGTTGAGTTTTTCCGCCACGCCCGGCTCCGCCACCAGCTTGCCTTCGCCATGGGCTATGGGGACATACATGCCGGGCATGCCCTTCGTGAAGACACAGGGGCTTTTTTCATTCACCTTCAAATAGACCCAGCGGCATTCGAATTTTCCGGAGTCGTTGTTGGTCAGCGTTACCGGCTGGATGCTCTTCCCTTTGATGCCGGGTAAAATACCTGTTTTCACCAGCACCTGGAAACCGTTGCAAATGCCCAGGACCAGTCGCCCTTCAGTGACGAATTTACCAACATCTGCTCCCAGCTTGAGCTTGATTTCGTTAGCCATTATTTTACCGGCGGAGATGTCATCGCCGTAGGTAAAGCCGCCGGGAATAACGAGAATGTGATAGTCCATAAGGCGCTTTTCACCGCGTACAATCTCGCTTACCAGCGCCGCATCTACCCCGGCGCCGCATTGCTCGAAAGCTATGCGGGTGTCAATATCACGGTTAGTCCCGGGGCCGCGGAGCATTAATACTTTTACTTTAGTCATATCGCACCTACCATCTTAATGGTTTCTGCCAGGCTTCCTTTAGCTCGCCGGTATCTGCCGAGACCAGCACTTTGCCGTTACGACCATTCACTTTTAACATCCGGTCACCCGTAACCTGCCCTATCTGCGCACAATCAGCGCCGGCCATCATCTTCTCAAAGGCAGCCTTATCCTCCCTCGCCACCTCGGCCAGGAAGCGCGTATTGGATTCCGAAAACAGAATGAAATCGTCACGGTCAATTGTCTCACCCAGCGGCATGTTTTTAAGGCTGATAGTCATGCCCAGTCCACCGGCGAAGGCCATTTCCGCCGCCGCCGCCCCCATTCCCCCCTCGCTCAAGTCGTGGCAGGCTTGAACCAAACCTTTGGCCGTAGCCTCTGACAGGGCGTCCATGAGTTCTCTGCCTCTTTCCGGGTAGACCTTCGGCACACTGTTGCCCACGTAGCCGCGGACAGCATAGTAGTGCGAGCCGCCCATCTCTTTATAGGTCTTGCCGATGATGTATATCAGGTTGCCCGCTTTCTTACAGTCCATCGAGACGGCCTTATTGACATCATCCATGACGGCCATGGCCGAGACAAGGAGCGTGGGTGGGATACAAATACTCTCTTTGCCCGTCTCGTACTCATTATAGAGGCTGTCCTTGCCGGAGACGAAAGGCGCTCCGTAGGCGAGGGCAGTATCGTAGCAGGCCTGCGCCGCCCTGACCAGAGTACCGAGCCGGTCGGGTTTTTCCGGGTTGCCCCAGCAGAAGTTATCGAGCAGGGCAACCTCTTTCAGGCTGCCGCCGACGGCGATAACCTGCCGCAGGGCTTCATCGATGGCGGAGCCGGCCATCCAGTAGGTGTCGATGTCCCCGTACTTGGGGTTGATGCCGTTAGAGACTATCAGGCCTCTGGTAGAATCGGCGAGGGGTCTGATAATAGCGGCATCGCCGGGGCCGTCATTGGCCACCCCGACGAGGGGCTTGAGCACGCTCGTGCCCTGCACCTCGTGGTCATACTGGCGGATGACCCACTCCTTGGAGCAGACGTTCCAGGCGCCGAGTATCTTTTTAAGGTCCGGGGTCAGGTCGGCCGGCTGTTTAAAATCAGGCTCCGGGTACTTAGGGGCCTGCCAGTCGGCTTCACGTTCCAGCTGGGGCAGGCCGCCATGCAGGAAAGCCATATCCAGGTCGCAAACCAGGTTGTTATGATAATAAAGCTGGAGGCGCTTACTATCGGTAAACTCGCCGATGACCGTTGCTTCCGCGTCTTCGTTGTGGCAAAGCGCCAGCATCCGCTCAATTTTATCGGGCGGTACGGCCAGAATCATCCGCTCCTGTGATTCGGAGACCCATATTTCAGTATAGGAAAGCCCGGCGTATTTCAGAGGCACTTTCTCCAGGTCGACGCGTACGCCCGTTTCCTCACCCATTTCCCCCACCGCCGAGGAAAGTCCCCCACCACCGACATCGGTGATGCGGACATAAAGCCCGAGGTCGCGCGCCTGGATGATGGCATCGAGGGCTTTCTTTTCCATGATGGCGTTGCCGATTTGCACGGAACTGGAGGATAGCGTCTCCGATTCCTTGTCCAGCTCGCCGGAGGCGAAGGTCACGCCGTGGATGCCGTCGCGCCCTGTCTTTCCCCCCACCAGCAAAACTAGGTCGCCGGGTTTCTGGTGACCTTTCTGGCTCATGTCAATCGGCATGATTCCCACCGTGCCGCAGTAGACGAGCGGGTTGCCCACGTAGCGCTCGTCGAACAGGATGGCGCCGTTGGAGGTGGGGATGCCCATGCGGTTGCCGTAATCGGCCACGCCGGCCCGCACGCCCTTGAAGATACGGCGCGGATGCAGTACGCCTTTGGGGAGGTCAGCATGGTGCAAATCGGGGGGGCCGAAACAGAAGATATCGGTATTTAGAATCGGGAAGGCGCCCAGGCCCGTGCCGAGGGGGTCGCGGATAACGCCGCCGATGCCCGTGGCCGCGCCGCCGTAGGGCTCCACAGCGGAGGGGTGGTTATGCGTCTCCACTTTAAAACAGACGGCGTAGCGGCCATCGAAGTCGATGACGCCGGCGTTATCTTTAAAAACGGAGAGGCACCAGGGTTTATTCAGCTCGCGGGTGGCTTTCATGACCGTGCTTTTCATCAGGTTATCGATAGTTTTTCTCCCGAGCTTGATTTTGCTTTTGAAGGTCTTGTGGATGCAGTGCTCCGACCACGTTTGGGCCACCGTCTCCAGCTCGACGTCGGTGGGCTTACGGCCCAGCCTGCGGAAATAGTCCTGGATTATTTTCATTTCTTCCAGGTTCAGCCAGAAGCGGCCTTTGCTTAACGCTATCAAAGCGTCATCGTCCATAGCCGCGATATCAATATTCTCCAGCTTGAATTTATAGCTGGCCGAGGGCAGGGCGACCACCTCTTTTTTAGCGACGATGTGTTGGACGACGCCGTTGACCAGCAGCTTATCGCAGATGGACTGGAGTGTCTCGTCAGTAAGTTTACCCCAGAACAGGTATTTTTTCGCGGTCCTGACCGCCTTTATCGTATCAATCCCCAGGTCACGGATGCCCTTTTTAACACTGTCCTCGACGGGGTCCATTACACCGGGATTATAGGCCACCTCGACAAGGTGCGCGCCCTCCGGGGCCGGTCTGTCGCTGTAAGAATACTCTTCAACGATGGGGTCGCTAAGGAGCTCTTTGCAGATAGCCAGCATCTCTTTTTCGGTAAGCGTGCCTTCGAGGAGATAAATGGTGCTAACCCGGACGCGGCTGACGGTCTTAATGCCGAGGTCGAGGATGTCCTTTTGCAGGCCCTCCGAGCGGGGGTCGGCGAATCCCTCTTTTACCGAGATTTCAATACGATATACAGCTTCTTTCATACTACCACCTAAATTTTTTCTACCCTCTTTGCCACCCGGTTGACCAGGAACGTAAGCCACCGACTCGGCTCTTTTTTCTGGCCGAAATCGAAATCGCTATAGGCCGGCTCGATAGCTTCGGCGGTGTATTTACCGCCGGACGCCTTGCCGCGCACGAGAGCGAGCATCTCTTTATACGAGTGACTTTCTATCGCGTACGGGAAAAGTGAAAGAGCGTCCAGCACGCGCAGGATGCCGTATTTCACCGCGGGATATTGCAGGCACCGGAAACGCGCGCCTGTGCCGAAGCCGTAGAGGTGCTCGCCCATGGCGAAGTGCTCCAGCAGCATATCGATAGCGCCTTTGAGCCCGGGGTCATGCCGGTGCTGTTCATACTGGCCGAGCAGCATCAGGCAGTTCATATCGTCCATCGGGCATGACTCCAGCACGCCGATGCTTTCGCCGTAGCAGTCCCAGCCGCCGCCGGGCATCTGCGCGCTCAAGGTGGCCCGGATGTACTTCATGACGCGCGGGTCGTCCCGGTAGCCCATCCTGGCCAGGGAAGACAGCAGTATGGCGGACATGCAGAAATAGTTGTCTTTCACATTTGGGGGGATGGTGAAAGCGCCGTCGGCGCCCTGGAAGCGGAAGACCTGCTCCGCTTCATTTTGCAGTCCGATGTCTGTAATGGACAGCCCGATATCCGCCAGGAAAAAGAGGTCCCAGTAAGCTTTACCGGCCTCCGTGTAGTGGACTTTGCCGGTCTTTAAAGCGGGCAGGCCGGCATCGGCGCTTTTTAAGCGGCTTATAATTTTCTGGATGTTTGTATCCGCCAGTACCGGGGCGATATCCGGCTTGCTATTCAACAGCTGAAGCTCCACGGCATATTTGAGCCAGGCGGGGCCTTCCAGCAACCAGTCGAGGACTGTTTTTTCCAAGATTATCGCCTGCAAACCTGCGTTTTTCCGGCTTCAAGTGAGGATGTGATGACACCTATATTTTAGCGTTTTTTAGAGGGAAGGTAAAGGGCATATGGGTATTATCCCTTAGTTAATATGAGGAATACACCCAAGACACGATGGGTGTTAGACCTTATGATTCACCAGGGATTATACCATTCTTTTTAGGTGTTAACCCTAATATTTAATGGGGACGTTCTGAAAACTATATTTTAGCGGTTTTTAGGGGGGAGGTAAAGGGGAAGGGGGTAACGTATCAGTTTGAAATTATTTAAAGTATTGTTAGAACTGATCAATTATTTTACAAAATGTTTATACAAATACGACATTAATTAACTTGACATTTTCACAAGGCGATACTATTATTAAGACAAAAGCGATAGGTTTAGGAGGTTCCATATTGCTCAATACCTATCGGAACAAACTCCTAAATGCCATCCTGTTCTTCTCCAAGAATACACGCCATTGTAACAAGACAAAACTTCTCAAGCTTCTATACCATCTGGATTTCATTCATTTTAAACAGACTGGGTTCCCTTCAATTGGCTTAACTTACTACACCTACAAAGAAGGCCCAGTTCCTGTTCGTTTTTGGAAAGAAATTCAACATGGGGAAGTACCACCTGATTTCCGGGGAAAATTTGAGATAAAGATTGCGCATTACCCGAAGCCCACTGATAGGGAATACACCTTTGTCGCCTTAGTAGAACCTGATTTGTCAGTCTTTTCTCCGCGTGAACGTAGAATTCTTACTGCATTGGCTAATACGTATCAATATAAGAGTGCCACACAGATTTCTGAAGCAACCCACTTACCGCGTCAGCCGTGGCATACCACTAAGGTCACTAGCGGCCTAAGTAAGCCAATAGACTACTTGTTGAGTCTTGATGAGCAGACTGATATTCCTTGGGATAAAGCCAGGGAAAATCTATCCGAATTTTATGCTGCAATAAAGAACTTTGACCTGCGCGCGACGCGGGCAGTACAGAGCTAGAATGCCTGAAGTCGGGCAGATACTACACTGGACAAAGTATCGTTTCCCAGAAGGCAATATTAACGACAAAGATTTTGTCGTTATCAATGACTCATCAAGCAGTGATGAACTTTGCTTGATGCTTATAACCACTTCCCAAGAAAAACAATATCTTGGATATAAAGATGGGTGTAACGCCAGGCATTTTATGTTCTTCATTCCCAAGACTTGGGGAGAATGCTTCCCTAAGCCCACGTTCATAAAACTCCCTTTCTTGGTGGCCGTTCCATGCATCGAACTATGGGCTAAAATGGAAGAAGGTGTGATTCGCGCTTGGAAAAGTAGACTGTCTGCCGATTGTATGACAAGTTTAAAAGAATGTCTCAAAGGCTTCAGTGATGATATCGCTAGTCAGTATTACCCTCTCATATTCGGCTAGTTAGGCCAACTATTTCATCAATAGTCCAGATATGATTGCTTATTCCCGCTGCCATTGCTGGCGTTCTAGGATAGGGGTTAGAGAGTGAGGTTAAGCCGGGGTGTCTAAGAGTCCCGATAAATCGGGATCTTTTCTATTTCCCCCTTCCCTTAATACGCAGGGAAGGGGGATTAAGGAGGATGGGTTACAAAAATTAATTCAGGCCGAGCGCGTTAAAGACTTTAACGCTTCCCGGTCGCGGATGACGATTTTATGGCGGTCGTACCGGATGACGCCTTTATCCTCGAGGGTCTTTAATGATTTTCCTATGACCTCGCGCACTGTGCCGGTCATGGCCGCCATATCGGCCCGGGTCAGGACCAGCGAGGCGTCACAGGCCCCCCTGGGATTATCGGTGAGCAGCATTTTAGCCAGGCGCCCGCTAACGCATCTCAAGGAAAGGTCTTCCACCAGTGACACATAGTGGTGTATCTCCGTGGCCAGTAGCTTGATTACATTACGGGCGACCTGCGGGTACTCGGCGAGCAGAGAATCGAGGTCATGGGTGTCGAGACCGTAAAGCACGGAAGGAAGCACCGCCTGGACGCTTTCCGGATGGCTGCCGCCGTTCAGGGCGCCGGCATGGCCGAAACAATCGCCCGGGCGCGCCAGCCGCAGGATTTGCTCTTTGCCCCCATCGGAGGTTTTAAAAAGCTTGACCAGCCCCGAGGACACGAAGTAAATCATCCGGGCCGGCTCCTGTTCCAGCCAGATTATCTCGTGTTTTCTTACTTCTCTGGCAATCATTAACCGGCCGATTCTTTCCAGCACGCTTTCATCCAACCCGGAAAATATGACCGCGCGCCTTAAAAATCCGGCTTCTATCTTGTTCACATCGGGTGTCCTTATAATATCTAATACCATATCGTTCTCCAGCCGGTTATAAAAATCCGAAGCGTTTTATGGGGAGTGCGGCAGGCCGGCGCAGGATAACCGCCCCTGGCCCGCCTGGCATCACACCCCCTTCTTTATGGTAAGCGACCTGACCTTTCTTTCCCGCGCCTTCTCTTTTTCTTCCCCTTTTTGTTCACTTTCCACCGGTTTGGCGATATCGGGCAGGTCGCGAGTATACCCGCACTGGAGGCAGCATTCGTACCACCCGTACAGGTCATGGTCGATAAACACTTCCCCTTTCTGGCACCTGGGGCAGGTAATCTTCAGTGTTCCCATATTAACCTCTTCTACCTCCCGGTTATAGATAAACTTATTTCAAGGTCAGATACCTCAAGACCTTACAAACCGATAATAAACCTCTGGTAATAAAGAAGTTATAAAATAAGGGGATTAATAATTACAAAACTATGACACTTATGCGGAAATAGCGGGAAAAAAGAGAGCAAACGGAAATAAACTGGCTATTCGGAATCGGGGCGGTCGATGATATAACCGGTTTTAGGGATGGTGCGGATTACTCCCGGGCTTGTCGTATCGCCTTCGAGCTTATTGCGCAGCCGGCTTATCCAGGTCCGGAGAATTTGCACGTCGTCACGGTATTCCGGCCCCCACACGCTGGTGAGGAGCTCTTCATACAGCATCAGCCGGCCCGCGTTACTGATAAGCTGGCTCAACAGGAGCCATTCAATCCTGGTCAGGTACTTCGTCTCGCCGCGAACCCTGACATCCCGGTTTTTAAAATCTACGTTGATGTCTCCGAATTTGTAGGATTGCAGGACTTCACGCTTATCAGAAGAACCCAAACGCCGCCTGACAGCTTCAATACGGGCCACCAGCTCATCCGGGTTAAAAGGTTTGGGAAGATAATCATCGGCCCCCAGCTGGAGTCCCCGTATCCTATCGGTATCGGCGCCCTTGGCCGTCAGGATGATAACCGGCACCGCCGAAAAGCTGCGCAGCTCTTTAAGCATCGCCATGCCATCCATCTTTGGCATGAGGACATCGAGCACCACCAGGTCCGGTTCCTGCGCCTTGACCTGCTCCAGTCCCTCCAGGCCGTTAGCGGCGGTCAGCACATCATACCCGGAGGCCTTCAGTTTGGAGACGAGGAAGTTCAGTATCCTGACTTCATCGTCGACTATCAATATCCGGAAACGTTTCATTCTATTCAACTAGAATAATAATGAGAATTCAAGTACTTGTCAAAGTCCAGCCTGAAAACCTTAGCCCGTTGATTACGCTCCGGTTCTTTGGCTTGACCTTCCACGGTAGAATTGTTACACTTTTCTTATTCCCTCTTCAATAAAGAAGAGGATTATTTAAATCAAGGTAATGGCTGTGAAAAAAATTGGCATCCTCTTTCACCCCAAGGTACCGGCGACAGGCACCAAAGCGAGAGAGATAGAGGATTTTCTCAAGAAAAAGGGCGTATCCGTGTGGGTATGTTCCGCCTGGGATAAAGATACCGCCTGTGAGCAGGTAAAAGGCACCGACCTGGTTATTAGTGTGGGGGGCGATGGCACCATATTACGGGCCGTCCAGGCGCTGGTTCCGGGTTCGGTGCCTCTTTTAAGCATTAATCTGGGCAAACTCGGTTTTATGACCGAGCTATCTGCGGACGAAGCTTTACAAAAGCTGCCGGAGATATTAAAAGGAAAAGGCTGGGTTGACGAGCGCGCCATGCTCCGCGCGGAACTGGTCACCAGGGGTAAGCGGGCGCAGGTGTTTTACGCCCTGAACGATATTGTGGTGGCGAGGGGGGAAATCGCGCGTATTATCAGGGTAGAAGCCAGCATCGATGGTCAGGCGCTCACGACTTACCGCGCCGACGGCGTGATTGTGGCGACGGCTACGGGCAGCACCGGTTACGCTTTAGCCGCCCGCGGCCCTGTCCTTTACCCCCAATCCCGGGACCTGCTGCTGCTGCCGGTGGCGCCCCATTTGAGCCTGGCCTATCCCCTGGTGCTGCCGCCGGCGTCCACGGTGACGTTACGGTTGGAAACCTATCTCACGGCCACATTGAGTGTGGACGGCCACATCAATTTGCCGCTCGGTGATGGCGATACGGTCACGATAAAGCAGAGCCCTGATGTGGCCAGGTTTTTAAGAATCCGCCCCCGGGAATCTTTTTACAGCAGCCTGGAAGAAAAGCTGAAAGGAAAATAAGGTGTACAAGGTAGAGAAAGCCAGAATTCCCGACGTTCCTCAGATACACAAGCTCATTAACAGCTTCGCTGATAAAGGGCAGATGCTGGCGAGGCCCTTAAGCGAGATTTATGAGAGCATCCGTGACTTTTTTGTCATCAGGGAAGGCGGGGAAGTTATCGCCTGCGCCGCTTTGCATGTCGCCTGGTCGGACCTGGCGGAAATAAGGTCGGTCGCGGTAGCCGAGGAAAGCCAGAGGACAGGCGCCGGTGCCAGGCTGATTGCCGCCTGTCTCAAGGAAGCGGACGAGCTCGGGATTGCGACGATATTTTGCTTTACCTACAGGCCGGAATTTTTTAGAAAGCAGCGGTTTATCGACATCGACAAGATGGAGCTGCCGCGCAAGGTCTGGACGGACTGCTTCCGCTGCCCCAAGTTCCCCAACTGCGATGAAATAGCGCTGGTCTACCGCGCCGGGGAGAAGAGCTGAAGTGAATCAAGAGAAAATCCTGTCCCGCAAAGTCATCTATAAAGGACGCATCCTGAAGCTGCGTGTCGATACCGTCCGGACGGTTGACGGGCGGCGGAGCACGCGGGAAATCGTGGAACATGACCCCTGCATCGCAGTCGTAGCCGTGGACGGGGAAGACAACGTCCTGCTGGTCAGGCAGTACCGCCTGGCGACGGGTAAAGAACTGCTGGAGATACCAGCCGGCGGCATCGACCCCGGTGAAAGCCCCGAGGCGGCGGTGATAAGGGAAATGCGGGAGGAGACAGGCTTACGGCCGGATAAAGTGGAAAGACTGACCGGTTTTTACCTTTCGCCGGGATTTTGCAGCGAGTACCTCCACCTGTTTTTAGTGTCCGAATTCGAGCATGACCCACTCTCCGCCGAGGATTCTGCGGGAATCGAACTGGTACGCGTGCCGGTCTCACAGATACGGGAGTTAATCGCCGCCGGAAAAATCGAGGACGGTAAAAGCATCGCCGGGCTGCTGATGTTCCTGGAACTCAAGAAAACCTAATGTTTTTCTGTCATTGCGAGGAGTCCCGATAAAATCGGGACGACGCGGCAATCCCTATCATCAAGCAGGCAGGTCATTGAGATTGCCACGCCTCCACCTGCGCTAAAGCTACGGCGGATGGCTCGCAATGACGGAATCAGGCTTCTTCCCAGATCTTCCCGGGGTTAAGGATACGTCGGGGATCGAGGACATCTTTAATCTTTTTCATCAGTTCGATGGCGACCGGGTCCATCGCTTTCTTCAGGAAACGCTGCTTTTCCAGTCCGATGCCGTGCTCGCCGGAGATAACGCCGCCCAGTGAAAGCGCTATCTCGATAATCTCGTCCACGCACTTGTGCGCCCGTTCGAAATGCTCCTTATCGCGGCTGTCCGTGAGCACCACCGGGTGGAAATTGCCATCACCGATATGCCCGGCGAAGCTCAAGGGCACATCATAGCGCCTGGCGGCCTCCTGGCCCCGTCTGATGAACTCGGCGATCTTGTCACGGGGTACGGATACATCGTCATTAACAATGGTGTGTGCGCGACTTGAAATATCGGAGAAATGGGCGCTCCGCGCCTGCCAGTACGGGGCTGCCTGCGCTTTGTCGCCGGCCATTATGACCTCGGCGGCGCTCTTTTTACATAGAGAAAATATCTGTTGGGCTTCAGCTTCGACCGATTCCGGCAGGCCATCCACCTGGATGAGCAGGATAACCTGGCTAACCGCGAGTGTCTGTTCAGGAATCAGCCCTCGGTACTTTTCAAACGTCCAGTTGTCTACGAACTCGGCTTTCGAGGGCAGGACGCCGGCGGTTATAATTTCCGATACAGCCTCGCCAGCGACGGCCACATCGCTGAAAACGGCGACAACGGTTTTTTCAGCCTTCGGGGCCGGCAGCAGGCGCAGCGTTATTTTGCTGATAACGCCCAGCGTGCCCTCGGAGCCGGTGAAAAGCATCATCAATTCGTACCCCGTCCGGTTCTTCGGGGTAAGACCCCCCAGCTTGACTATCCGCCCGTCCGCCAGCGCCACTTCCAGCCCGAGGACGTACTGCTTGGTGACGCCGTACTTCAGGCAGGAAGGGCCGCCGGAGTTTTCCGCCACCACGCCGCCCATCGTGCAGCCGGCGGCACTCTGGGGGTCGGGCGGAAAGAATAGTCCCTCCCGGGCTAAAGCGTTATTGAAGTCCTGCAAAATGACGCCCGGCTCGACGGTCGCGTTGAGGTTATTTTTGTTTATCTCGATTATACGGTCCATGCGCGTCGTGACGAGGACGATGCCGCCCTTTATCGGGATGGAGCCCCCGCTTACGTTGGTGCCCCCGCCCCGGGGCGTGACGGGAATACCATTTTCATTCGCGAACTTGAGGACTTCCGATATCTGGGCCGCATCGACGGGCAACACCACGACATCGGGTTTATGCGACCACAGGTTCATGGCGTCGTAAGAGTAGGCTATCATGTCCTCTTTTGACGCCAGCACGTTTTCTTTGCCGACGATTTTACGCAATTGTTCGATTTGCCGGGAATCAATCATATAACTTCGTTCCCCGGTATTACTTTACCGTGTCGGGGGCTGCCTGTTCAAGCTTAGTGCTGATTGGCCTGCGGGAGATTGCACACCAGGCCCGTGGGGCAAGACTCGCATTCGAGCTGGAGGGTGGTGTGAGTGATATTGAAATTCTCGGCCAGCACGTGGTTTACCTTGGTTAAAATATCGCCACTCTGGCTTACCGTCTGGTCGGTGATGCTTAAATGGGCGCTCATGGCATAAATGCCGGAGGTAATCGTCCAGATGTGGATGTCATGTAAGTCTTCCACGCCCGCGATGGTTTTTACGGCGGCGGTCACCTTTTCTATCTCTATGTGCGCGGGCACGGATTCCAGCAGGATGTCCGCCGATTCCCTGACAATGCCCACAGCGCCCCACAAGATAACAATGCCGATAACGACCGCCAGGATGGGGTCAGCGATATACCAGCCGGTAAAATAAATGATGGCCCCGGCAGCAATCACGCCCACGGATGACAGCGTATCGCCGATGACATGCCAGAAAGCGGCCCGGATGTTGATACTCTTTTCACTTCCGCGCCTTAACAGGAACATGCTGATGAGATTGGCCACCAGCCCGATAAACGCTACTGCCATCATCAGCGGGCTTTTTACGGTAGGAAGTGCGGAAAATCTCCGGTAGGCCTCATAAAATATGAAGACGGAAACGAGAATAAGGACAGTGCCGTTGGCCAGGGCGGCCATGATTTCGGCGCGGTGAAAGCCATAAGTCCGGGTAGGTGTCGCCGGCCTCCTGGCCAGGTTCATCGCGAAAAGCCCCAGTCCCAGGGCCAGAGCGTCGGTCAGCATGTGGCCGGCGTCGCTTAATAGCGCCAGGCTATGGCTCAAGATGCCGCCGCCGATTTCCGCCGCCATGATGACCAGCACCAGGACAAGCGTTATTTTCAGAGGCCGTGTGACGGCGGAGGCCAGACGCTCTTCTTCATGCTGCATATCATTACCTTAACGCGTCGGGGAAAGGTATTCAAGTCGAGAAAATTTATTTCTTTTCAGGCAGTCCCAGGATTTGGCTCAATCGCATGGGGGTATAGCTACCCGGCGGCTCGTGATTAGCCGCCATTTTCTGCGTAATCTCCACCAGCTTTTCGTTCAATGGCGCTTTGAGCCCCAGTTTCTTCGCCACCCGTACAATCTCTCCGTTGAGAAACTCGGTCTCGACGCTGCCCTGCTGGCGGGCCAGGCTCTGCCACGTCGAGCTTTGCGCCGCGGTGCTAAGATGGCCGCGCACGTTTTTCGTCTCCGGCCAGTCCCTGATGACCTGCTCCTGTGATATCCACTTGATACCGGCCCTGGCCACGATAGCGCGGGCTTCCTCGAAGATGGCGTTTTCCATCGAACTTTCGCTTCCCCATTCGCTTCCGGTAATAGCGTCGATAGCATTACTCAAGTTGGACATGAGCTTACCCCATTTGTAGGGCATGATTTCACTTACCGTTCGCACGAGGTAGCCGGCCGCGCGCAGTTCTCCGGCCACCGCTTCAATCGTTGCATCCGTCCCTTCCGGATAACGACCCATGATGTACCAGCCCGGCGGGTCGCGGCGACAAACCACTTCGCCATCGGCCAGGAACACCGCGCCCACCCTCACCATGACACCGTAGACATCTGGGAAATAGCGGGCCGCTATTTCCTCGTTGCGCACCCCGTTCTGGAAACAAAAAATCGGCACATTTTCCGTTATCTTTTTGAGGTCTTTCAGCGCCCCTTCCGTGTCCTGCCCTTTCATACAGAGACAGACGACATCGCCGCGCGTAAATTTGACCTGCTCTGGACTGGTGACCGCCGGGATGCTTAGTACGAAGGTTTGAGTCGGTGTGACAAGGCGCAGACCACGACTGTTTATCACGCTCACATGCCCCGGCCGCCCGATGAGAACCACACCGTGCCCGGTGCGCGCCAGGTGGCCGCCCATGATGCTGCCGATGCCTCCGGCCCCGTAGATAATAAAGCGCATTTCAGAACCTACAGCGGCCTGATGATAGCGCGGCAGGGGGCGGCATCGCCCTTACGCAGCCGGAGCGGTACGGCTAGAAGCTCATAGCGGCCGGGTTTGACCCCCTTAAGATTTACCTCTTCGAGGATAGAGACGCCGCCATTCAGGAACAACTTATGCACTACCCGGTTATCTTCCCGGTCTTCGTAACCGCCTACGGTGATATAGTCGATGCCGATGAGCCGGACTTTTTTCTCAACCAAGAAACGCGCCGCTTCGTTAGAGATATAGACATAGGGCGTAACGAAGGTGTCGGTATCGTAGACCCAGGACGAGTTTTTAGTTTTAAAGAGCAGGCGCTCCCCGGGCTGGATATCATAAGGTTCAAGCTCGGCGGGTTTTATCGAGTCGGTATCCTTAATCTCGATAACGCGCGCCGGCCCGATGAAAGTGTCCAGAGGCAGCGCGTCGATGGTCGTCCCGTCAACAAAAAAGTGGCGCGGGGAATCGACGTGAGTGCCGGTGTGGGAAATCATGGTTATCTGCGCCATGGTAACCGGGGCGCCCTTATCCGGGTCACGGACGAGCTTGATTTTCACTTTAGGGTCGTTAGGTCCGCCGACCATGCCGGCGTAGATTGGTAAGGAAATGTCTATCCAGTCTGATTTAGCCATGCGCGCCTCCTATAAAATTCACGTTATAGAACGATTTATTCTATATGCTTCTCTCCCCTCCTCATACAGGTCCCGGCCGCTAATATCGTTAATGACCGTCAGCGGGAAATCTTTTACCTCCAGGCACAGGACTGCCTCCGGGCCGAGGTCAGGATAGGCGACGACTTCAGATTGCGTAATACATTTCGACAGTAAAGCGCCCGCGCCGCCGACAGCCGCGAAATAGACCGCGCGGTATTTTTTCATGGCATCCTTTACTTCCACCGAGCGCGGACCCTTACCTATCATCCCCTTAAGCCCTGCAGCGAGCAGGCGGGGCGTGAACTCGTCCATGCGCGTGCTCGTCGTCGGTCCCGCCGAGCCAATAACGCGGCCGGGCGGCGCGGGGGAGGGCCCGACATAATAAAGCGTCTGTCCCCTGATATCAAACGGCAGGCGCTCACCGCGCTCCAGGGCCTCTACCATTCTCTTGTGCGCCGCGTCACGCGCGGTATAGATAACTCCGGAAAGCAGGACAGCGTCACCCGCCTTCAGGTCGGAGATAGCCCTTTCGGTTAGCGGTAGTCTTATTTTTTTGGCCATAGTATCTATCTTTAATTTTTCATCAACATGTCATTGCGAGCGAAGCGAAGCAATCCGTATCATTGCCTTCCTGAATTTTCTATTCCATTTTTCACTCGACATCATCAATAGTAGCGATTGCTTCGGGCTCTGCCCTCGCAATGACGGTAATTTTTTACAGCACCACCTCCCGGTGCCGGGCGCTGTGGCATTGGAGGTTGACCGCTACCGGCAGGCCGGCGATATGGGCCGGGAAACTCTCGGCGTGCACGGCCAGCGCGGTAATCCTCCCCCCGTAACCTGCCGGCCCGATGCCCAGCCGGTTCACCCTCTTTAAAATCTCTTTTTCGAGGTCGGCGGTCTCCGCATCTGCGCTGGGTTCTCCTACCTGCCTCAATAAAGCGTGCTTGGCTAAAAATAAGGCCTTTTCCGCCGAACCGCCGATGCCCACCCCGACTATCAACGGAGGGCAGGGCCGGCTCCCAGCTTCATCGACAACTTTAACGACGAATTCTATCACGCCCTGTTTGCCCGCCGCCGGCAGCAGCATGCCCAGCCGGCTCATGTTCTCCGTGCCACCGCCCTTGGGCATGACGGCGATTTTAAGTTTATCACCGGGTACGATTTCCGTATGAATGACCGCCGGGGTGTTATCCCCGGTATTAGTCCGGGCGGTAAAAGGGCGGGAGACCATGGAGCTTCGTAAAAATCCTTCTTTAACGGCCAGGCGAACGCCTTCGTTGACGGCCTCATCGAGGTCTCCACCGATGATACGAACATCCTGCCCGATTTCCAGGAAGACCACCGCCGTCCCGCAGTCCTGGCAGAGCGGTATTTTTTCCGAGGCGGCAATTGCGGCGTTTTCCAATATGGCGTCGATTGCCTCGCGACCCGGGTGCGACTCTTCTTCCCGGTACGCTTTTTTAAGGGCGGCCAGGACGTCCTCGCCGAGTTCGCAGCATGCCTGTTTGAGCAGGCTGGAGACTGCCTCG
Organism: Dehalococcoidales bacterium; assembly: GCA_050014355.1. GTDB lineage: Bacteria > Chloroflexota > Dehalococcoidia > Dehalococcoidales > RBG-16-60-22 > Fen-1077. The sequence goes on from JBEKDL010000036.1 coordinate 15,745, forward strand.
GTGATATCGACGGAGCTAATCTGGCGCATCATACTATTCACTCCGCGGCGGCAGGGCCAGCAGCTTCCTTAGCTCGATAATCATCTCGGGGACATCAATCTTCACCGGGCATCTCTCGCGGCACCGCCCGCAGGTCAGGCACGTGTAAGCCAGAGAAGCGGCTTTTTCCATGTCCTGGCTGACGATGGCCGCCCAGACCGCGCCGATGCCGGCGAAATATTTGTCCCCGAAATGCCCGGCCGTGACCGCGAAAACGGGACATTCATAGAGACAGCCCCCGCAGCGCAGGCAATAAAGCGCCTGCTTCAGCACGGGATACCTGGCCAGCCGTGTCCTGCCGTCATCCAGGAAGATAACGTGGAACTCCCTGGGGCCGTGGGCGCCATAGGTGGTAACTTTCTCGATATCGCCGGTCTTGCTCGGGCCGGAAATCATGCTGACATAAGAGGGCACCGTGTAGTTGGCATAGCGCCAGGTAACTTCGGCTACCTTGCAGGCATCCGCTATCGTGGGCACGAGCTTTTCCATGCCCACCAGGGCGATATGCACCAGCGGCGCGCCCGTGGAGAGGCGGATATTGCCCTCGTTTTCGATGATAAAGAGCGTGCCGGTCTCGGCGGCGACCACGTTGGCCCCGCTGATGCCGATGTCGGCTTTAAAAAACTTGTCTCTAAGGAAATCGCGGGCGGCCCCGACCATGCTGGCGATATCCGCATCCGGCGCGATTTCCTGTCCCATGACCTTGGAGAAAAGCCGGGCGACGTCCTCTCGGGGCACATGGATTGACGGCGAGGTTATGTGCATCGGCCTGGAGCCCATTTTCTGGATAATGAATTCACCGAGGTCGGTCTCGTAGACGTCATTCCCTTTTTCTTCCAGGTACTCGCGCAGGCCGATTTCCTCGCCGGTCATCGTCTTCCCTTTAACGATGAGCTTGCCTTTTCCGGTCAGGCCGGAGATAATCTCCAGCGCCTCTTTGGCCGTCCTGGCCAGGTAGCCTTTGCCGTGGTTATCTTCGATGGCGGCGATGGCCTGGCGCGTAAGGTTCTCCATATCGGGGATAGCTTTTTCCTTTATCGCCAGGACTTCTTCCGCCAGGCCTACCGTGTGGGGAAACTTTTTCAGGGCGTTATTCACATTGCCGCGGAAGCTCTTGATGGCTCGCGTCAGCGCCAGCCGGAGCCGCTCATCATGGGCGGCATCCATAATTTCTTTTTTATAATCTTTGAAACCTGATGTTTTCTTCATAATTCCATGGCCATGGCGACGACCTGTGATAGGTCCAGCACCTCAACACCTTCGACCTTGAGCTGGCGCAGTCCGTCTTTCAACTGGATAATGCAGCCCGGGCAGTGCGTCACGATTATCTCCGCTCCGGTTTCTGCGAGCTCCCGGGCCCGGTTGACCGCCAGCATCTGGCTCAACTCCGGAAAGACGGCCTCGAAGCCGCCACCGCCCCCGCAGCAGGTCGACCATTCCCCATGAGTCCAGTCCGTCTCCACCAGCGTAATATTCTCGATAGCTTTCAATATCTGGCGCGGCTCCTCGATAAGCTTTAAAAACCGTACCAGCTGGCACGGGTCGTGATAGGTCACTTTAACTTTACGGGGAAACCGCAGCTTGCGCGACGGGATTTCAGCGGCGACCACCTCCAGGAAATGCCTGACTTCCAGGTCATAGCCGTCTACGAAGCGGGGAAAGAGCCGTGCCAGGGCGTGAGTGCAATACGGGACGATGCCGATTATCTTCTTCACCCCGGACGATTTCAGCTTTTGATAGGCCCGCCGGGCGTTTACGGAAAAATCATCCTGTAAACCGGCCTGGAATAAAGGCGCGCCGCAGCAGGGCTCTTCTTCAGCCAGGTATCCGGGCTGCGTGCCCAGATTGCGGAGCACTTTCACGGCCGCCTCCAGCGGTTTCACTTCGTCTTCGGCGCCGCGAGAAAGGACATTGCTGTATATTCCGGGCAGATTCAGCCCCAGTTTCTTCTGAAAGCGGGCAAACCGCAGCGGCAGTTCCGCGCCGATGACGCTTTTATCTACCCCCCTCACCAGAGACATCAACGCCTCCAGCTGTCTGGAAAACTGGTAGCCGCAGCCGGCAAAGAATATCGTTTCCGCGCGGCCCGGCAGGCCCAGACCGCGGGCCCACCTGGCGCTTTGCTCCTTGCTGACACCCAGGATGTTCTGCCGGGAGATGATATTATCGGCAAGGTAGGTCAGTCCGGGAGGAATCAAATCGTTTTGCATAAGACCAAGATAGCTCCAGATACTAATGATACATCCTTGGTCAGGGTGTGGCAAGTTAAGGGCTTCGACTGGACCGGGGCCCGGCCCGTACATCCATATACTTGAAATGTGTTTTCATATCTGTTTTACTTCTCTGTTCCCACATGTTAAAATACGCTTGAAAAACGACTTGACCCCAGACGACGCAGTGTAATATAGTGTGGGGGAGAAAAAAGGCTTATCCGGGTATTCCAGATAAATATTTTACGAGGGACTTAATATGGCATCGTTATTAGAAGTAAAAAACCTGCAAACCCAATTTAAGACCGAGGCCGGCGTTGTTAAGGCCGTCGATGGCGTGTCTTATTATATCGACGAGCAGGAAATCGTCGGTCTGGTAGGGGAAAGCGGTTGCGGAAAATCCGTGAGCCAGCTGTCCGTGATGCAGCTTATCAGCGCTCCGGGGAAAATAGTCGGCGGAGAGGTCATTTTCGAAGGTCAAGACCTTCTCAAGTTCGAGGCTAACGGGGCCGAGATGCGCGCGGTACGCGGCGCCAGAATTGCCATGATTTTCCAGGAGCCAATGACTTCGCTTAACCCGGTATTAACCATCGGGCAGCAGCTCACCGAAATGTTAATACTGCACATGAAAATGAGCCAGGATGCCGCCCGTAAGAGGGCCATCGAGCTGATGAGCCTGGTGGGCATTCCCGCCGCGGCCAGCCGCATCGATGATTATCCCCACCATTTCAGCGGCGGTATGAGGCAGAGGGTAATGATTGCCATGGGCCTCTCCTGCAATCCCAAGATTCTCATCGCCGACGAACCGACCACCGCTCTGGATGTCACCACGCAGGCGCAACTGCTGGAAATGATGAAAGACATGGTCACGCGCTTCCGTGCGTCGCTGGCTATCGTGACCCATAACCTGGGCGTGGTGGCCCGCTATGCCCAGCGAATCTATATCATGTACGCCGGGCGTATCGTGGAGGAAGGCACGACAAAAAATATCTTCGGCAACCCGCGCCACCCCTACACGATTGGCCTTCTCAAGTGCATACCCAGACTCGATGAAGAAGAAGGCCGGAAGCTCGTACCCATCGATGGACTGCCGCCTAACCTCATCAGGATGCCTCCTACCTGCGCCTTTCTACCCCGATGCTCCAGTAAAATTGATGTATGTTTGCGGGAACCGTGGCCGGCGCTCACGTCTGTTAACAGCGACCGCGGGCATTACATACGCTGCTATCTGAATAAGGAGAAATAAGTGAACCAGAAATCTAATGGCGCCGTACTGGACATTCAGAACCTGAAGATGTACTTTCCGGTCACCCGCGGCCTGCTGCGCCGGAAGGTCGCCGATGTCAAGGCCGTGGATGGGGTCAGCTTCAAGCTCGAGCAGTCGGAGACACTGGGGCTGGTAGGCGAGAGCGGCTGCGGCAAAACTACTATCGGCCGCTGTGTTCTCGGCCTCTACCGGCCGACCGACGGCAAAATCATCTTTGGTGGTCAGGATATCGCCACTCTCCCGGAAAAAAAGCTAAGAGAAGTACGGAAGAACATGGCCCTTATTTTCCAGGACCCGTATTCTTCACTTGACCCCCGCCAGAGCGCCGGCAGCATCGTCGGCGAGCCGCTGAAAATCCACAATATGGTCATGACGAGGTCGGAATACAAAGACAAGGTAGAGCAGCTTTTCCGCATCGTCGGCCTGGACCCCTCGATGACCGACCGCTTCCCCCACGAGTTCAGCGGCGGTCAGCGTCAGCGTATTGGCGTGGCCCGCGCCCTGGCCTGTAATCCCCAGGTAATCGTCTGCGATGAGCCTATCTCTGCCCTCGATGTCTCCATCCAAGCCCAGATAATCAACCTCCTGGAAGAACTGCAATCTAAAAGCGAAGGTTTGAGCTATCTTTTTATCGCCCACGACCTGTCCGTGGTGCGCCATATCAGCGACCGCGTCGCGGTAATGTATCTCGGGCACATCGTGGAAATATGCAAGTCCCGCGTACTTTATGAAAATCCTCTCCACCCCTATACCCGCGCCCTCCTCTCCGCCGTGCCGATTGCCGACCCGTTCATCGAAGAGAAACGCGAGCGCATCATCCTGAAGGGCGAGGTGCCCAGCCCATTAAATCCTCCCGCGGGCTGCACCTTCCATCCGCGCTGCTTTATGGCCATACCCGAATGCAGCCAGGCCGTGCCGCCGCTAAGGGACATCGGGGAAGGGCACGAGGTAGCCTGTATCAGGGTTTAGTCCGCGGCGCTTTATAGCGTACCGGGGTGCCACGGCAGCGTTACCGTCAGTTCCGTGCCCTGGCCCGGCGCCGATTTTATCTGAAGATTGCCATCCAAGAGCCACGCCCGCTCGTACATACCCATAAGTCCGAGCCTGCCGGCCCTCACCATTTCTTCGGCCCTTCCGGGCACTTTGAAGCCCTGGCCGTTATCGGTCACGGTCAACGTTATATTTACTTCCCCCCGCTCAACCTTGATGGTCGCCATGGAGGCATGCGCATGTTTTCTGATGTTATTCAGGGCTTCCTGGGCAATCCTGAAGAGGACTATCTGCGCTTCCGGGGAGAGCGGCCGGTCCATGCCCGTCGCTTCAACCCTGGTCTGAATATTCTGGTCCTTCTCCAGCTCTTCGGCAATCCACTCCAGGGCGGCTACCAGACCGAGGTCGTCGATAATGCGGGGTCTTAGACCCTGGGCCGTAGCGCGCAGGGCTTCCAGTGCTTCGACGGCCTGACCGCGCAAGTCCTGGAGCTTCTCCTTGACCGAGGCCAGTTTGAGGCGCTGCGTCGAGGCCAGATTGTCCAGTTTTTGAATAAGGATGATGATATCGGGAGATACGTCGTCATGCAGGTCGCGGGCGATGCGTTTGCGCTCCTCTTCCTGGGCGCGGGTAATTTGCTTAATGTAGGTCTGGACATTTTGCTGCTGCTGCTTTTCCTGCGTAATATCGCGGGCGACATGCTCAAAACCCTGTACCTGGCCGCGGGAAATCACCGCCGTGGTGGACATCATGACTGCTTTTATAGTGCCGTCTTTAACGAAAAATTGCTGTTCATAGGGCTGGTCGAACTCCTGCCCGCCAACAAGTCTATCCCGAACATCCCGCGCCAGGGCCAGCGATTCGCCGCTTAAAAATCTCCCCAGATGCACGCCTTTCAGCTCATCAACGGTGAAGCCGGACAATTTTTCGAACGCCCGATTACCATCCAGAAACATGCCATTGACATCCTGCACCCATATAGCATCACTGGCGTTTTCAAACAGATAGCGGTATTTCTGCTCGGAGGCGCTCATGCCTTGCTCCGACTCTTCCAGCCGGGCGACCAGCTGCTGGTAAAGCGCGTTCTCTTTTCTCCTGCCTTCGAACCATAAATTGACCAGCACCCCCAACAGAAGAATCCCTCCGCTTTCCAGCAAGGCTTCGGCCCGGTCGTCAGTGTTTAGTATGATACGAGGCAGGATAATAGTTAATGAAATTACCAGGACAGCTATTCCCGTCCTCAAGCCAAAGACCATAGCCGCGTAGATAACCGGTACCAGGAAAAGGGCTCGCTCTATGGAAAATTGCGTCAGGCCTATAAAGGCCAGGAGGGAGGGAGATTCGATCCGCAGGAGTTGTTGCGGGTACTGGAAAATGGCGCATATAGCCAGCAGAAGCAGCAATATCCACAAATGGGGATTGGAGAGAGACAGGGAAGTTTTTTTTAAAGTACGGATATTATTGGCCACTAGTCCATTTCCTGCAGGCACCCGGAAAAGACACTTATTGTATATCGTTAAGGTCGATGTACCCTTGCTTCAACCCTTTGATGATAGCATCGGTGCGGCTGCTGCAGCCGAGCTTATTAAAGATATTGGTCATATGGGCCTTGACCGTCCGCAGGCTGATGAACAGCTTCTCGGAGAGCTCTTTGTTGCTAAGCCCCCGGGCCGCCCATTTCAGGATTTCTATCTCCCGTGAAGTCAGCTGCCCGCTGGCCTCGCGCTCATCAGGGCTTTTGGACAGATTGGCCAGGCGCTGCACGAGTTTGCGGGTAACCTCGGAGTCGAGCACGGATTCGCCGGAGCGCACGGCTCGTATCGCCCTGATGACATCCTTACCCGGTGAATTCTTCAGCAGGTAGCCGCAGGCCCCGGCCTCCAACAGTCCGATGATATAACGGATATCACTGTAAGCAGTTAAAATTAAAAGCGCCGTGGACGGGCTAATCTGCTTGATTTGCTTGGTCGCCTCGATGCCATTCAGCTTGGGCATGACAATGTCCATGATGACTATATCGGGTTTGAGCTTCCCGACCATACTAACGGCTTCTTCGCCATCCGCGGCTTCACCAACCAGCTCGAAATCCTTCTCCTTTTCGAGGAGATTACGCATCCCTTCCCTCAACATGGCATGGTCATCGGCGATGAAAATCCTGGTCTTCATACTACTCCTGGCGGCTCGCCTTACCCTTCAATATATCCCTTATCATTTTAGAACGTTCGGGCGAAAATGGCAATCATCATGCGATTAAGCGTCGGGTTTTAGGACTTTTGGACGATACGAAATACGACTTACAGTCTGTCAGGATGAGCCCGCGGGGCGGTTCGACTACACTCAAGAAAATGCTAACATAAAATAGATTTAAAGAATTATCAGACGGTCCGAGAGATACTTCCAAAATGAAAAAACGGCAGCTTAAGAGCACGGACACAAGGATAGAAACCCGGAATGCCATCCTGGCGGCCCTGGCTAAAGCGCAAGGCGATAGTAATTCATTAGATATCACTTCGGATGAACCGGATAGCGACGACAACGGATACTACATTTTGACCAGAGAAGAGATAACGGCCCTATTAAGCGGCAATACGGAAAGAATAGAGAGCTGGGTCGGCAATCTGGACAGGCGCCATGCGATATGGCTGTTACGATGGCTCATCAAAGAAAGCACGTGATATTTTCCGAAGAAAATAATAAATCTTATTGGGAATCACTTGGTGATAGACCAAAGGAAAAAAGGAGTTAAACAGTGGTGGATACCAACAACAAGAAAGCAGTCGGCAAAAAAGAAAACGAAGGGATATTGGGGCAAATATCCGACCAGGCCATTACTTCCATGATGGAAGAAAACCGGGTATTCCCCGTGCCGTCGGAGTTCGCTAAAAAAGCGGCCGTGAAAAGCATGGTGGGATATAAGAAACTCTATGACGAATCGATTAATAACCCCGATAAGTTCTGGGGTAAAATCGCCGAAGAGCTGGACTGGTTCAAAAAATGGGATAAATACGAGGTCTATGATTTCAAGGATAACCCTGAAGTAAGGCACTTCGTCGGCGGTAAAATCAATGTCAGCTATAACTGTCTTGACCGTCATCTTAGGACCGCCCGCAAGAACAAAGCCGCCATCATCTGGCAGGGTGAACCGGACGGAGACGTCAAAGTATACACCTACCAGCAGCTCCACTATGAGGTCTGCAAATTCGCCAACGTTCTCAAGAAATTCGGTATCAAAAAGGGCGATACAGTCTCTATCTATTTACCCATGATTCCCGAGCTGGCCATCGCGATGCTGGCGTGCGTACGCATCGGCGCGATACACAGCGTGGTCTTCGGCGGCTTCAGCGCCGAGGCCCTGCGCGACAGGATTCTCGACTGCAAGTCCAAGCTGCTCGTGACCGCGGACGGCTACTGGCGCAGCGGCAAGCAGATAAAGAGCAAGGATGGCGCCGATACTGCCGTGGCCGCTACCCCCACGATTAAAAACTGCATCATCGTCAAGAGACTCGGCATCGATATCAAGATGCAGGCCGGTCGGGATTTCTGGTGGCATGAACAGATGAGCGCGGCTGATATTTCCGGGAAATGCGAGCCGGAGCAAATGGACGGCGATGAATCGCTCTTTATACTTTACACCAGCGGCAGCACCGGTAAACCTAAGGGCGTGCTGCACACGCAGGCCGGCTACCTCCTCCACGCTTACGTCAGCATGAAATGGATATTCGATATCAAGGATGAAGATACCTTCTGGTGCACCGCCGACGTGGGCTGGATTACGGGCCACACCTATATCATTTACGGGCCGCTGGCAGCCGGCGCCACCAGCCTCATGTTCGAGAGCGTGCCCACCTACCCCGCCTCCGACAGGTTCTGGCAAATCGTGGAAAAATTCAAAGTTAACGTTTTCTATACCGCCCCCACCGTCATCCGGTCACTGATGAGAGAGGGCGAAGAGTTGCCCAACAAGCACGACCTTTCCAGCTTGAGGCTCCTGGGCAGCGTCGGCGAGCCGATTAACCCCGAAGCCTGGATGTGGTACTACCGCGTCATCGGCAAGGAGAAATGCCCCATCGTGGACACCTGGTGGCAAACCGAGACCGGCGGTATTCTGATAACCCCACTGCCGGGCGCGATGGCCATTAAACCCGGCTCCGCCAGCCTGCCTTTCCCTGGAGTCGACCCCATAATACTGCGCGAGGACGGCAGCGCCGTTGGACCTAACGAGGGCGGCTGGCTTTGCATCAAGAAACCCTGGCCCGGCATGATGCGCACCATCTACGGCGACCCGGCCCGCTTCAAAGAGACCTATTTCAGCAAGTTCCCGGGATATTACTGCACGGGTGACGGCGCGCGTACTGACAGGGACGGCTATTACTGGCTCATGGGCCGCATCGACGACGTAATTAAAGTTTCCGGTCACCGCATCGGCACGGCCGAGGTAGAAAGCAGCCTGGTATCTCATGGCAAAGTAGCTGAATCTGCCGTCGTGCCCGTGCCGCACGCACTCAAAGGCGAAGGTATTTACGCTTACGTTACCCTGAAAGCCGGTGAGAAACCAACATCGGAACTGGAAGCGGAATTAAAGACCCATGTCCGCCAGAAGATTGGACCCATCGCTACCCCGGATGTCATCCAGTTCGCCGATGGCCTGCCCAAGACCCGCTCCGGCAAAATCATGCGCCGCATTCTGGTCAAGATTGCCGCCGGCACCACCGATAACCTCGGCGATACATCTACCCTGGCCGACCCGTCGGTCGTCTCCACGCTGATTGCCGGTAGAAAGAAATAACCGTTATCATTACCGGGGCGGGTCGCCGCCCCGGTCCTTGTTTTCTACACACTTAATCTTTTATGGAGGGATTTGTGGCACAAGAAGCACCCAAAGCGGAAACACAATGGGCGAACCCGGGGGCCCTTGGCCTGGCCGCCTTCGGCCTCAACACTATCCTGCTCCAGATACACAATCTGGGCTGGATAGGCAACACCATGCCCCTGGTATATGGCATCATCTGGGGGGGCATAGCCCAGATAATCGCCGGTGTTATTGACGGTAAACGCGGGGACACCTTCGGTCTGACGGCATTTACGTCCTACGGCGCGTTCTGGATCGGGCTGGCACTGACGTTCGTTTTCCAGTGGGCGGGGCTTACCAAAGAAGACAGCCCGGGACTTGCCTGGACCTTCATCATGTGGGGCATCTTCACCTTTTTCATGATGATAGGCACTTTAAAGATGACTTTCGTACATTTCTTCGTTTTCGCCACGCTGGTCGTACTTTTCGGCCTCCTGGCGGCAGTTTTCTTCGGCGCTATATCCTCCAAGGTTGCCGGCGTCGAGGGGCTTTTCTGCGGCGCGGCGGCTACCTACGGCGCGGCGGCAGTGATTATTAACACCAAGTTCGGGCGCACCGTCCTGCCCATGGGCTCCATGTTTAAATAAAAGACTACACAGTTTAGATACAGAGATAAAAAATCCCCCTCTCGCGTTTGTGGAGAGGGGGATTTTGTTTTTAGAAGTGAATAAGTCGGCAGGCTATTTTTTCCGATTAGTTTTGTCCGGCTCCGCGAGGGCCGCCCTGATGGCGGACACTTTGAATTCCGGTATTTTGGCCACCGGGTCCAGCGCGGCATTGGTAAGCACGTTAGCCGGCGCCTCTTTCCAGTGAAAGGCCATGAAAGCCAGCCCGGGAGGCACAGCATCGGTAATATTGGCCGGAGCTTTTATCCTGCCCCGCGCCGAGGATATCGCCAGTATATCGCCGTCCTCGATGCCGAGCTTTTCCGCATCATCCGGGCTAATGTCTATGCCGCCATTGGGCTGGATGCCGTTGAGCACTTTAGACCGGCGGCTCATACTGCCGGTGTGGTAGTGTTCCAGGATGCGCCCGGTGGTCAGGACAAGCGGGTATTCCGGGGAGATAGACTCCGCCGGCGGTTTGTACTCCACCGCGAAAAATTTGCCCAGGCCACAGGAGAATTTATCCCGGTGCAGGGTCGACGTGCCCGGGTCGTTCACATCCCGGCAGGGCCACTGCAACCCATAGCAAACGTCCAGTCTATCAATCTTTATGCCGCCGTAAATAGGCGTCAGTGAGGTCATTTCCTCGTTTATCTCGCGGACACTCTTATAAGGGAAGGAGTAGCCCATTTTCTCCGCCAGCATCGATACAATCTGCCAGTCCTGCTTGGCTTCCCCGGGAGGGGTAACCGCAGCATTGACTTTTTGCACCCGCCGTTCGGTGCTGGTAAAGGTGCCGTCCTTCTCCGCGAAAGCGGCCGCCGGCAGGATGACATCGGCGAGGACAGCGGTCTCCGTCGGGAAAATATCCTGCACGACCAGGAAATCCAGCTTCTGTAAAGCGTGCTGCGTGTGCGTCGAGTCCGGTTCGCTCAAGATGGGGTTCTCGCCGACGATATACATGGCCTTGATTTCGCCCCTAGCGGCGGAGTTCATCATCTCGGTCATGGGGAGGCCGGGCTTATCTTTGATTTTACAGCTCCAGGCCTTTTCAAACTTCTGCCTGGCCTCGGCGTTGGCTACCTGCTGATAACCGGGGAGCACGTTGGGCAAAGCGCCCATGTCACAGGCGCCCTGGACGTTGTTCTGACCTCGCAGCGGGCTGAACCCGGTCCCCTCGGTGCCGATATTGCCGGTCATCATCAGCAGGCTGGCGACGCTTTTCACATTATCGGTGCCGGTGGTGTGCTGGGTAATGCCCATGCCGTAGAGTATGGCGGCTCTTTCCGCCCCGGCGAAGAGCCGCGCCGCCGCGATGATATCCGCCGCGGGCACGCCGGTAATCTCCTCGGCCATCTGCGGCGTGTATTTTTTCACCATGGCCTCCACGTCCTCGAATCCTACCGTGCGGCCCTGGATGAACTCTTTATCGTGCAGGCCTTCCTCGATGATAACGTGCATCATCGCGTTCAGCAGCGCCACGTCAGAGCCCGGCTTCTGGCGCATATGTACGGCGGCCTTTTTCGCCAGCAGGGTGATACGCGGGTCGGCTACGATGAGTTTCGTCTTGCCGGACTTCACCGCCTGGAGCACGTAGCGCCCGATGATGGGATGGCAATCAGTAGTGTTGGAGCCGATGACGAAAAGCATATCGGCTTTCGTGAAATCGGATATGGAGTTGCTCATGGCGCCATCGCCGAAGCAGAGGGCGGCAGCGGCTACTGTCGAGGCATGGCAGAGACGGGCGCAGTGGTCGATATTGTTCGTGCCGATAACCGCCCGGGCGAATTTCTGTACCAGGTAGTTTTCTTCGTTGGTGAACTTGGCGGAGCTTAAAACGCCGAGGCTGTCCGGTCCGCTTTCAGCCTTAGTTTTTGCCAGTCTTGCCGCCACCAGTCCGATGGCTTCTTCCCAGGTGGCCTCGCGGAAAATATCTTTAAAATTGCCGTTGACCTTGATATCCTTGCTTTTACCTTCTTTTCTTATCAGCGGTTTCGTCAGGCGGTCGGGGTGGTTGACGAAATCGAAGCCGAAGCGCCCTTTGACGCAGAGGCCGCCTTTGTTGACCGGGCTTTCCCTATCACCCCTCACCGAGGTTATTTCATTACCGCGTAAGCCCAGGTAAATAGAGCAGCCCACGCCGCAGTAGGGACAGATGGTTTTCACCTCGCGGGTGGGCAAGTCGTGGTTATTGGGCATTAAAGCGCCGGTGGGACATCGTTCCAGACATTCACCGCAGGCGACGCAGGTAGATTCGAATATCGGTTTGTTGCCGAAAGCGGCGACGGTGGACGCATCGCCGCGGTAGGCCATGTCGATAGCTTCGATACAGGCTATTTCATCGCAGGCGCGCCAGCAGCGCCCGCAAAGGATGCACTTGTTCATATCCCGGGTATAAGCAGGGTGGCTGTCATCGATGGGGATGACCCGTGTGCTTTTGCGCAACCGGTCGAAATGCTCCTGCTCGATACCCAGGGAGGCCGCCACCTTCTGAAGCTCGCACTGGTTGTTTTTGGGGCAGATGACGCAACGCTCGGTAACGGAGACATGGCGCAGGCAGATATCGTTAGGGCCGCAGTGCTGGCGCCGGTTGCAGGTAAGGCAGGCACTTGGGTGGTTGGCCATTATAAGCTCCATGGTGATGTGGCGAGACTGGTTAACTACGGGCGACTTGGTATGGACAACCATGCCGTCCGTTACCGGCGTGGTGCAGGAGGTAGGCAGGCCGCGCATTTTCTCAATTTCGACAATGCAAAGCCGGCACCCGCCGTACGGCTTAAGGTCGGGGTCATAGCAGAGGGTAGGGATATAGACGCCGGCCTTGAGGGCCGCTTCCAGCACGGTAGCCCCTTCAGGCACTTCGACTTTGACTCCATCAATAATCAGGGAGATGGTTTTTATTTTCTTTTCTCCCGCTACAGTTGAGCTGGTTGTTGTCATCAGTTACCTCCACACTATCAAGTAACCCCGTTTTTCTTTGACTTACGCCTTCACAGGAATCGGTTCCGCGGGCGCTTTAATGGGTTTGCCGGACACCTTCGCCACGGCCTGAATTTGGCCGGGCAAACTTCCCTGCGGGTGCCGCATTTAATACATGTAGCCTGGTCGATAACATGAACCATCCGCTTGCCGCCTTTAATGGCGTTAACCGGGCAGGCCCGCGCGCAGATACCGCAGCCGGCGCATTTAGCGGTATCGATATATTAGGTCAGCAATGCCTTGCAGGCCCCTGCCGGGCAGCGCTTTTCATTGATATGGGCTTCATACTCATCCCGGAAATAACGGATGGTGGTTAAAATGGGGTTCGGCGCCGTGCCCCCCAGGGCGCACAGCGAGCCGTTTTTCACGCCATCGGCGAGCTCCAGCAGCAGGTCGATGTCGCCGGGGCGCCCTTTGCCGCTGACGATATCGTTGAGGATATCCAGCATCTGCTTGGTGCCCCAGCGGCACGGGATACACTTGCCGCACGATTCGAGCTGGATGAAGGTCAGGAAATACCTGGCCACATCCACCATGCAGTTGTCTTCATCCATGACCACCATGCCACCCGACTCCATCATGGAGCCGGCGGCAGCCAACGATTCATAATCTACCGGCGAATCGAGAAAGCCCGTGGGCAGGCAGCCGCCGGAAGGACCGCCGGTCTGGACCGCCTTGAACTTTTTGCCGCCGACAATGCCACCGCCGATACCATAAACAATTTCCCGCAGGGTAATGCCCAGGGGCACCTCGATGAGCCCGGTCCGCTGCACTTTACCTACCAGGGAAAAGGTCTTGGTGCCCTTGCTCTTTTCGTTGCCGTAATTCGCAAACCAGTCCGCCCCTTTTTGCATGATGACGGCGGCATGGGCCCAGGTCTCAACGTTATTGATGGTAGTCGGTTTGCCCCACAGTCCCGAGGTTGCCGGGAAGGGGGGACGCGGGCGTGGCATGCCGCGGTTGCCTTCGATGGAGGCCATCATGGCAGTCTCTTCTCCGCAGACAAAAGCCCCGGCGCCTTCTTTAATTTTGATATGGAAATTGAAACCGGAGTCCAGGATGTTTTCGCCGAGGAAGCCGCTCTTATCCATTTGCGCCAGGGCGACTTTCAACCGCTGGATAGCCAGCGGGTACTCCGCCCGGACATAAATGTATCCCTCGGAAGCGCCGATGGCATAGGCGCCGATGACCATGCCCTCCAGCACCGTGTGCGGGTCGCCTTCCAGCACGGCCCGGTTCATAAAAGCGCCGGGGTCACCCTCATCGGCGTTACAGATAATATATTTTTGCGTACCGGGGGCATCGCGGCAGAACTGCCATTTCATCCCGGTGGGAAAACCGGCCCCGCCCCTGCCGCGCAGCCCTGATTTTTTAAGCTCATCGATAATCTCCTGCGGCTTCATCTTAAGCGCTCTGGCCAGACCGGAGTAACCGTCATTAGCAACGTAATGGTTGATATCCTCGGGGTCGATATTCCCGCAGTTGCGCAGGACAAGGCGCGCCTGCGGTTTAAGCACCGGAAAATCAGCAAAGCCGATAATGCCATCAACCCCTGTATTATCGCGGCAAACCAGGGCCAGGTCAGGCCGCGGATTTTCCCCGGCGAGGTAGTCACGCACGATTTCAGACACTTTAGAGGGTGTCAAGTTCCCGTAGAAGATACCGGGCTTGCCGGGCTTGATGATCTCTATCAGGGGCTCGGCGTAACAAAAACCGATACAGCCTACCTGGACAATATCTGCCTTCAGGCCGTTAGATTCCAGTTCTTTCCGTAAGGTCGCGAGGATTTCTTCAGCGCCGGCGGCCATACCGCAGGTGCCCGTGCCGATAAATATACGGGGTTTCTGGCCATTTTGTAAGGCTTGCCATTGCGAGGTGGCTTTCTTCCTTATTTCTTCGTAATTCATTATTTTCCCCCTGAATTTACTGGCCCAGCATACGCCTCGAGCGTGCTCCCGTTAAAAGACTATCTTTTACGCCCCAGTACCTGTTTGGCCTTTTCCGCCGTCATCCTTCCGTACACTTTATCATTAAACACCATCACCGGCGCCAGCGCGCAGGAACCGAAGCAGGCCACTGTTTCCAGCGTGTACTCCATATCAGGCGTTGTTTCCCCTTCTTTGATGTCCAGCAGTTGCTCCAGCTCTTCGACGATGCGCGGCGAGCCTTTGACATAGCAGCCGGTGCCCCGACAGACGCGGATAATATTACGCCCCCTCGGGACGAACTGGAACTGGGCATAAAAAGTAGCCACGCCGAACACGCCGGGTTCCGCCGCGCCGAGATACCGCGCGATACGCCGCAGGGCTTCTTCCGGCAGGTAGCCCAGGACTTGCTGGACCTGCTGTAAAATCGGGATGAGATTGGACTTTTCACGCGTAAACGATGCCAGGACCTTATCCGCCTTGTCAATTACCTCTTTAGTGGCTCGCGGGGCTGCAGTCTCTTGCCCTGTTCCGACTTTGCTCATTCAGGACCTCCGCTTTTATCTATCATTCTTACATCCGGGGGAGCGTAGCCGGGCCGCCATCCCGGCCTTTTGAACATAGTGCCGCATACATTATAGTATTTACGCGAAATAGAGTCCATTTTCGGGCGAGCCCTGTAAACGAAAAAGAAAGGCCGCCCGCCTGTGATCTATCCTGGGGATGAACTTTAGGGGGTATTACCGGATACGCGGGAGGTCAAGCCTGATTGAAGAAGCCCTGATAGCGCCGGTAAGGAAATAGTCTCCGCAACTGTCTTCCGGATTACGGGCTGGTCTGGGAAGGTTGCTCCCGGTCCGACTGGTTCCCCACGGTGTGGAGGTGCAGCCCCGATACGAAGGCCGTCACCCCTACGGGGCAAAACTGGCTGCTGGAGCAATCCTGTAGTTCCTTAATTGCCTGGTCGATAGTCAAAGCCGGGTGATAGGCCCGGCCGGTGGTCATGGTATCAAAAGCGTCGGCGATAGCGATGAGCCTGGCTCCCAGAGGAATATTATCTCCTTTAAGTCCCCTGGGATACCCTTTGCCATCATATCTCTCATGGTGACAGAGCACAAGCTCGCCGGCTTTTTCCAGGAAAGGGACTTCCTTCAGCAGGTTGGCTCCCGTCGTCACGTGCCGGCGAACGACCTCCCATTCCTGCTGCGTCAGAGGGTCTTCTTTGTTCAGTATACAGGAATCAATTTCCAATTTCCCGATGTCATGGAGCATGGCCGCATACCTCAAGGTTTCCATTTCCTCCGAAGAAACTGAAAAATAAGCTCCTGCCATGGCAGTGTATTCCATTACCCGCTGCGAATGCCCGCAGGCATAAGGGTCCTTGGCATCGACAGCGGCGGCCAGCGTGCAGATAGTGTTTTTAAAGGCATCCAGGACAGCGTGATACTGCCGTGTGTTCTCTATCGCCATGGCGGTAGTTGTCGCCACGGCTATTACAGCTTCGAGGTCCTGTTCTCCAAATTCGCTGCCGTCCAGCTTGTTGAGCGCCTCGATGACACCCAGGATTTTATGCTGCACCGTCAGCGGCGCGCAAACAAGAGACCTGGTTTCAAAACCGGTGGTATCATCAATCATTTTGTGGAATCTTTCACTGCGGGCGACGTCATTGACGATTAAAGGCTTGCCCGTACGCGCTACCTGTCCGGCAATACCGTACCGGGTATTCAATTTGACCTGCTTCAACACCTTGCCAACCGGGCCCGAGGCGACCTCAAAGAACAGCTCCTCCTCGTTTTCTCCAAAGAGAAGGATCGAAGCCGCCGAGATATTAAGAGTCTTCTGGGCTGTCCGGATGACCTGTTCCAGCATCAGGGTCATGCGCGGGGACGACCTGATTTGCTTGTTCAGGCCGAATACCGGCTCCAGTCTGGCCTTATTTTCCTCTTCCACGGATTTATAGACTGGTTTGGAAAGTGTCCTTTCCACACTAAATACCATATTCTCTATCCTTAATCTCGCTTCCGGTCGGTTATCAATATTAAGTTGCGGCTAACTCATAGCTCCGGAACATTTCACGTCTTTTTCCCGCCAGTCTTTCGTATTCTTCTTTGACCACCCATACCAGCTCATCTTCGCCGACGCCGCGTATAGAAACATATTTAGGTATAAAAATATGGCGGTATTCCTCCGGCATGTGCTCCCGTACCTGGAAACCGTGGTGAGGGAAGGCAAAGCTCAACGAGCCCAGGCGGGACAGCCGCGAGGCGTTATTGATACAATGCCCGACGTATTCCCTGTCATTCCCGATACTGTAGACCTTGCCACGGGCCACGCCGCACCGGAGGACAGAAGGCGGTTTATTGACCGCCATGCTGATACGCGGATAAAACCCGGTCCGGTAGGCGCGGCAGATATCATAAAGAGAGCCGGCCAGGCGGCATATTTGCTCTTCCGTCATCTTCCGTGCGTCCCACAGCAGGATGAGCCCATCGCCCAGAAACTTGACCATGATGGGAAGTCCTGTCCAGAGCGCGCTGCGGTCGCCATAGTCTTTTTCCGTAATTTTCTGGCGGATATTGCCAAAAAACCACTCCAGAAAATCGTTAAGGAATCTAGGAATCGCCAGATAAGAGTCTACCTGATTGCAGAATGCCGTAAATCCGGTAAGGTCGAACACGGCGGCGACGGCCTCTTTTTCCTGGCAGGGCGCGCAGATATCACCGAGTTCCAGCATCGAGGGATTGAATTGCTTGATGGTATTATTATCAATAATTCTTACGCCGCTGGTGCGGCTTTCCCCCGGCGAGACCCTGGAACCAGAACTGCCGGGCCTTACCCGCCTGACGATTACCCTTCTAACTCTTCCCATATGTATTGCGCTGTTTTACCGCGTTATCTGTTTAATAACGCCACGGCTAACCGTAAATACGGTTGCCTTTCTGTATCATATTCTCGGGCGGATAAACAAATCATAAACACCGCCTGTGAGCGTCTAAACAAATTATTAATATCGCTCGTGCCCACGTTTGCCGAATTAATTTGCTAAGCTGTATGATAAATTAACGAGACGTATTGACAAAAAGGGTGTTCCGTGTTAAGATATAATATCATACGGTAATCGGTTGCCGTATACCTCCTTTTGAAAATCCAGAGGGCGGCGGAGTCAACTATGTTACATCCACTGGTGGTTGCAAAAGATTCTAACTCCAAGGCGGAACTGCGCCTCGCCCTAGCCCACCATAACCTGATGTCTTCCTTCGCTTCCTATAGCAACGGATTCCGGCAGGATATCGCCAGTCAGAACCCCGAAATACTTATCCTGGAGGTTGACGAGCACCTTCCCGCCCCGGAGACCTGGGAGATTATCCGGAAAATAAAAAGGGAGCGAAAGTTGCCGGTCATCGCTCTTATACCGAGGGAAAAACTGGAGAGTATCGCGCTCAACCGGAACGTCGACGATTTTTTGGCCACGCCTTATGATTCCCGGGAACTTGTTTTCAGGATAAACCGGCTGCTCCACGGGACAGACCTGGCGAACCTGGAGCCGATTAAAGGCCAGGGGCTGACCATCGACCCGGATACCTGCGAGGTAATCGTCGATGGCAGAAAAATCGACCTGACCTTCAAAGAGTACGAGCTGGTAAAATTGCTGGCCAGCCATAAAGGGCACGTTTTTACCCGCGAAGCGTTACTCGACAAAATCTGGGGCTATGATTACTACGGCGGCGACCGGACGGTAGACGTCCATATCCGCCGCCTGCGGAGCAAAATCGAGCACAACCATCTCTATATCGAGACCGTGCGCAACATTGGCTATCGCTTCGTCAAAGAAGAGTAACCATTACCCCTTAGTTAACCCTTCAAAGTCCCGGGACGATTTTACAAATTCGTAATATCATTTTTTGCCTTTTCCCTGTGTTATGTAATCTTATGTAACACGACCGTAACATCAGCACGCTAAAGTAAAAAATATATACTTTTTCCGGAGGCTGCTGATGTCTATTAACCAGGCGGATACTGTATGGATTCTGATATCGGCGGCGCTCGTCATGCTGATGACGCCCGGCCTGGCCCTTTTCTACGGAGGTATGGTCCGGCGTAAAAACATCCTTTCCACTTTCATGATGAGCTTCGTTTGCCTCGGCCTGGTCAGCCTGCTCTGGATACTTTACGGCTACAGCTTGAGCTTCGGTGCGGACCATGGCGGCTTCATCGGGGGACTGAACTTCATCGGCCTGAAAAACGTGGGGCAGGACCCCTCATCCGTTTACGCCACTACCGTACCGCAGCTGGCGTTCATGGCGTTCCAGGCGATGTTTGCCATCATCACCGTGGCCTTAATCTCCGGGGCGGTGGTAGAGCGTATCAAGTTCAGCGGACTCATCCTGTTTTCCGCTTTATGGATGACACTGGTATATTGCCCGGTGGCGCACTGGGTGTGGGGCAGCGGCGGCTGGCTGGCCAAACTGGGCGTTCTCGACTTTGCCGGCGGCTCCGTCGTCCACATCAATGCGGGCGTCTCGGCGCTGGCCCTGGCTTTACTATTGGGGAAACGCCGCGGCTTTCCGGCGGAGGCAATGGAGCCGAACAATATCCCGCTGGTGGTGCTGGGGGCCGGACTGCTCTGGTTCGGCTGGTTCGGTTTCAACGCCGGTAGCGCCCTTAGAGCGGACGGGCTGGCGGCCAATGCCTTTGTCACTACCAATACCTCGGCGGCGGCAGGGGCCTTCACGTGGATGGTTATCAGCTGGATTTACCGCCGTCCCACGATTCTCGGCGTGGTAACTGGCGCCGTGGCAGGTCTGGCCACAATAACTCCGGCCGCCGGTTATGTCTCGCCGCTGGCGGCGATGGCCATCGGCATTGCGGCGGCGATCGTCTGCTACTACTGCATGTTGTTACTCAAGACGAAACTCGGCTTCGACGACTCGCTGGATGTATTTGCCGTTCACGGCATCGGAGGCATCCTAGGTATGCTCTCTGTCGGTGTCTTCGCTACTCTGGCAGTCAACCCGGCCGGTGCCAACGGCCTGATATTCGGCAGCGGAGCCCAGCTCCTGAAGCAGTTCATCGCCATCTTATGTGTCGGCGCTTACGCCTTTACGGTCACCTGGCTGCTGGGCAAGCTCGTCTCGGTTACCGTAGGGCTAAGAGTCGGCCAGTCTGAAGAATCGGTCGGCCTGGACATTTCCCAGCACGGCGAGCGGGCTTATGGGGGCTTGCTGCGCTGAAGAATTATTACGGTAATTGGTTGCCGATTACCGTTTTGTAACATAAATTTAACAAAAGCGTAACGTGGCAGAAATATATCCCGGCTAAACTGGAATTATCAAGATAGTCGGGAGGTAAATGAAAATGACTGTCAACACAGGTGACACTGCCTGGTTATTGATGTCTTCGGCGCTGGTGATGCTGATGACACCCGGCTTGGCCTTCTTTTACGGGGGCATGGTCCGGCGAAAGAATATCCTTTCCACCATCATGATGAGCTTCATGATTCTGGGGCTGGTGGGTGTGCTCTGGGTTCTCTACGGCTACAGCCTAGGGTTCGGGGCGGACAAGGGCGGCTTCATCGGAGGGCTTAACTTTATCGGCCTCAAAAACGTGGGGCAGGCGCCTTCATCCGTTTACGCCACCACTGTGCCTCACCTGGCCTACATGATATTCCAGGCCATGTTCGCCATCATCACCGTGGCGTTGATAACGGGCAGCATCGTAGAGCGTATGAAATTTAGTGCGCTTATCGTCTTTTCGGTCTTGTGGTTGACCGTGGTCTACAGTCCGGTAGCGCACTGGGTCTGGGGCAGCGGCGGCTGGCTGGCCAAATTCGGCGCCCTGGACTTTGCCGGCGGCTCCGTCGTACATATCAATGCAGGGGTATCGGCCCTGGCCCTGTCGATACTACTTGGCCGGCGAAAGGGCTTCCCACAGGATTCCATGGACGCCAACAAT
>JBEKDL010000037.1:0-22191 GCA_050014355.1 Dehalococcoidales bacterium
GTGCAATAAACGCCGTGCCCAGATAACCTCGTCTCCACGCATCTATTCTACACCTCATATCGCCGCCTGTTCATTCACCCACGGGCAAAGCCCGTGGAACTCTGCCCTTCGGGTTATTAGAATATCCAAATAAATAATCACTGTCTAATAGAACTTTAATATAGTGTGAAGCGTGCCAATCACAATGGTAATAAAAACTTCCAGTCGGTTTTAATACCCTGTGTAATTCCTTTAATCTTGGTTTCATGTAGTCAATGTACGCGCTGACATTCTCAAACCTGTCTTCAAAGTGCCTTTTCTCCTGCTCCTGCCAGAAAGCCACATAGTTTCGATTAGAGCTAAACGGCGGGTCAATGTATATCAAATCTATAGTTTCGTCCGGTATTTCTTTTAGCTTGATGAGGCAATCACCGCAGTATATTACATTTGTCTCCAATATCATTGGCTTACCCTCGTTCATGATTTGCCCCATTCTACCACTTACTCCACAAGTTTTACTATTTCTTGGTAGTGTATCAATTTGAAGTTAACATTAACCTATTTTAAACTAGAGTTCCCTTATATTTTTAGCCACCTGCTATTTTATGTAGAATAGCAAGGATAGCATGGACAGCCACAGAGGGGACAAGCAACCACCAGATATATGAGTGATACTTGTATAGGGATTTATGCCAACTTTTTTGTCTTAATGTACTAGTCAGATGCAAACCTGGAATGAACCGGCACGTGAAAAACAGGACTAAGAGACAGACTATGTTAATTATGGCGGTAATAAGCACAATAGTATCAACTACTGGCGATAATAATATATTCACATTTCTCTCCTTCTGAATCAATGGTCGATAGATTTATTATATGAGTTAATCCGTGAGTTTTACAATTTCCTCAATACTCCAAATATGGTTAATTAATCCGCCTGCTATTGCTGGTGTTCTCGCTTCTTAAACCCCTTTACCCCTGGCCGGAGTGCGCCGCGTGTGAGGTCATCCGTCATTGCGACCCGTAGGCGAAGCAATCCGTAACACCCTGCCCTCTTTCCTTGGCACTTGCCACCATTTGCGTCTCCCTTTCGTAAAGGGAGACCAAGAGGGATTTTGTATATTTATTCCCTCTTCCCTCTACCCTCTTCCCTCTACCCTCTTCCCTCAACCCTCTACCCTCCACCCTCTTCCCTCTACCCTCTTCCCTCTACCCTCTTCCCTCTACCCTCTTCCCTCAACCCTCTACCCTCCACCCTCTACCCTCTTCCCTCTACCCTGTTTTCCCTTTTGACCTTTGACTTTTGACTTTCTCCCTTTCCCCCCTTATCATTAACCCATGCCAGCTGATATTCTCTCCGCCGTCCGCCGTGAGCTCACCCTACAAGCCGATGAAAAGACCATCGCCGCCAACCGCCGCTTCTTCAAAGAGGCCGTCGCCTTCTACGGCGTCAGGACCCCCGCCGTCGAGCAAATCGCCCGCCGCTTCTACCCCCAAATCAAGCCCCTCGGCAAGCCCCGGGTTTTCGCCCTCTGTGAAGACCTCTTCAAGTCTGCCTTCATCGAGGAGTCCTTCATCGCCTGCGCCTGGGCCTACCGTTTCCGCGACGACTTTGTACCGGCCGATTTCCCCACCTTCGAGCGCTGGCTCGCGCAATACGTCACCAACTGGGCCGCCTGCGATACCCTCTGCAACCACACCCTCGGCGCCTTTGTCGAAAAATACCCTCAATTCCTGGCCGACCTCAAGCAGTGGACTAAGTCCGCTAACCGCTGGCTCCGCCGTGCCGCCGCTGTCACCCTCATTCTCCCCGCCCGCCAGGGCAAATTCCTCCCCGATATCCTCCTCATCGCCGATAGCCTCCTCGCCGACCCCGACGACCTTGTCCAGAAAGGTTATGGCTGGATGCTCAAGGAAGCCAGCAAACCACATCAAGCGGAAGTCTTCGACTACATCATGAAGCACAAAGCGACCATGCCCCGCACCGCCCTCCGCTACGCCATCGAAAAGATGCCTCCTGACCTTAAGCGCCGCGCCATGGATAAATAGCCCTTTGCCCGTTCTGTCATTGCGAGCCATCCCGACGTTAGTCGGGAGGCGTGGCAATCCCTTTGCCCGTTCTGTCATTCTAAGCGCAGCGAAGAATCTCGTCCCTCTCACCACCATACCGTCATTCCCGACCTGCTCGGGAATCCAGCCCCCTTCTATCCCTGAAGCCTTGCGCTCAAGCTGTTTAACCTGACCCGGCGCAAGCCCCGAGAGGGGGCGTAGCCCCCTCTCAATATCCTCCCCCTCTCTCATTCATCCTGCCTCGTAAGGAGAGGGGGCCAGGGGTGAGGTCATCCGTCATTGCGAGCCTTAGGCGAAGCAATCCGTAACACCCTGCCCTCTTTTCTTGCTGCTTGTCACTCGTTACTTGGCATTTCCCCTGACGGCCAGGGGGTCAGGCAAGTATTTCACTCTCTTCTCCCCTGCCCCTTTCCCCTTCCCCCCTTTTCCCCACCCCACCCGACGTTATGAGACCTTCCCCGGGTTACTTTAGTCCCCTGTAAACACCCATTTTTCTCACATTTATCAAAAAATATTTTTAAAAGTGGGTCAAAGCACTTGACAAGTAGGGGGTATTGTGTTCTAAAATGGTGAAAAGTGGTAAGTAGTGGTAATATAGGGTAAATAGTAAAACTATGTTTTACGGCGAATACGATTATAAAATCGATGAGAAAGGGCGGGTGCCGGTCCCGCCGCGGTTCCGCAACTCCTTCAAAGACGGCGTTGTCTTAACGCCCGGCGCCGAAAAGTGTATCACCATCTATACCGTGCTGGAATGGAGAAAACTCTCCAACGTGCTCACCGGCAATGCTCTTGGCCGCAGCAAGATGCGTAAGTTGAACCGCGTCCTCTTCGCCACGGCCTTCAGCGGCAGAATAGACAACCAGGGGCGCATCCCCATACCGGCGCCTCTCCGTGACCATGCCGGTATCAGCGATGATGTGGTAATCGCCGGCGCCAATACCTACCTCGAGATATGGGACAAAGCGGCCTGGGAAGCTGAAAAGATAGATAGTCAGGAGCAGGCCTGGCAGATTATCGAGAGCCTGGAGAAGACCTGATGACGAAGAGCGGGCCAACCTCCAGCCATACGCCGGTTCTTCTCACGGAAACACTTGATGCCCTGGCTGTCCAACCGGGCGGTCGTTATATTGACTGCACTCTTGGCGGCGCGGGTCATGCCGCCGCTATCATGGAAAAAGCCTCTCCCGGCGGGCAGCTGCTTGGTATCGATGCCGACCCCGAAGCGATAGTAAGAGCGCGTGAAAAACTCGATGCTTACCGGGACGCCGTCCTCCTCGTCAATGATAATTTTACCAATTTACAGTCTATTTGTATTAAGTACGATTTCTTCCCGGTACACGGCATCCTTCTGGACCTCGGGCTTTCTTCCATGCAGCTTGATGACAGCGGCCGCGGTTTCAGCTTCCAGCACGACGACCCCCTTGACATGCGTTTCAACCCCCACCAGAAAATCACCGCGGCCAGTATCGTGAATACATCGCCAGAGGAAAGGCTGGCAAATATTATTTATGCCTACGGCGAAGAAAGCCAAAGCCGGAAAATCGCCCGGGAAATCGTTAAAGCGCGTCCGATAGACACCACACTCCATCTGGCGCAGTTGATAGAAAATACCATCGGGCGGAGAGGCAAGATACATCCTGCCACCAGGACGTTCCAGGCCCTGCGCATCGCGGTCAACCAGGAACTGGAACACCTGGAATCCGTTTTGAAACAGGCAATCGAGCTCCTCGGCTATGAGGGCCGGCTGGTCGTTATCAGCTATCATTCTCTTGAAGACAGGATAGTTAAGCAGTTCCTGCACCAAGAAGCCCGGGGCTGCATTTGCCCGCCGGAAACTCCCATTTGCGTTTGCGGCCACACCCCAAGGTTGAGAATCGTAAACAAAAAGGTCATTATGCCGTCAGCAGACGAGATTGCCTATAACCCGCGCAGCCGTAGCGCCAAATTAAGAGCGGCGGAACGTATTATTACGCCGGGTGATACCTATGCCAGCACGGATGACCATACTTATCTAATTCTCGCCCAGTCTGGCATCTGGCGGAAGCCAGTAATACTGGAAAAGATAAAGACCGTCTTTTTAGCGGCTTAAAAAATCATGAGATTCTGAAAGGAGGTTCTTGATATATGTGACAACTGGGTATCAAGAAACAGACTATAAGATCCAGTTTCTAAGGAGGGCAGATGAAAAAACGAAATGTTGTAGCGGCTATTGATGTTGGCACCACTAAAATATGTACTATCGTGGCGGATGTAAAAGATAACGGCGTCCCCCGCGTGGTGGGCGTCGGCATTTCGCCGTCTAAAGGACTGCATAAAGGCCTGGTAGTCAATATCAATGAAGCCAGAGAGTCGATACGAGAATCAATCAGAAGGGCTGAACAAGCCAGCAACTACAAGGTAGAATCGGCCTATGTGGGCGTGACCGGCCGCCATGTCACTTCCATGAATAATCATGGCGTGGTTGCCATCACGCGTAATGACCGGGTCGTCCGCCCGGATGACCTTAAACGTGTCCTTGCCTCGGCGCAAAGCGTTAAAACCGCCACCGATAGAAAGCTCCTCCATGTTATACCGCGGAGCTATACCGTGGATGGCCAGCAGGGAGTGAAAAACCCGATTGGCATGCACGGTTTTCGTCTTGATGTTGAAACGCATGTAATTACTGCTGCTGTAACCTCCATTCAGAATCTCATTAAAACCATACATAGCCTAAGAATAGATATCGATGACCTGGTGCTGGAACCGCTGGCCAGCAGTGAAGCAATCCTGACCGAAGATGAAAAACAGGTAGGCGTCGTCATGGCAGATATCGGCGGAGGCACTACCGATGTTGCCGTGTTCAAAGATGGCAGCATCTGGCACACCTCCATCCTGCCGGTCGCCGGATATCAGCTCACCCGCGATGTCGCCATCGGCCTGGGGTTGCCATTTGAAATCGCTGAAGAGATGAAGAAAAAGTATGGAAGCGTGATGCCGGTTTACGAAGGCAAGGGCGATACCGGCCCGGCCATCTCTAAAGACGGCCACGGCGTATCTTATCAGGACCTCTGCGATATTCTCAGGGCCAGGGTCGAAGAAATCCTTAAGCTCATTCTGCTTGAGCTTCCGAACTCGGACTACGAAGCCATGGTACCGTCCGGGCTGGTGCTCACCGGCGGCAGCTCTAACCTCGCCGGTCTGGCCGCCCTTGGCCGCGATATACTCAAGATGCCCGTGAGAGTCGGCGCCCCGACGGATGTTTACGGCATCGCGGACATCCTTCGCGACCCGGCTTACTCCACCGCCGTCGGCCTCTTGCTCTGGGGCAGCAAGCACGAAGGTAAAAAACAATGGAAATCAGGCATGTTTGGAGGCGCGCTGACGCAAATGGTAACGCAGCTGAGAAAGCTGTTTAGCTAACTGTAAGTTAAAATTAATATAGCGAAAAGGAGGAGGAGATGGCAAGAACAAGTTTCGTAGCCAGTCCTGCTAAAATCAAAGTAATCGGTCTCGGTGGCGGCGGCAGCAACGCCGTAACCCGGATGGTCAGAGAAAACATCCAGGGCGTCGAGTTTATCGCCATGAACACTGATGCGCAAGCCCTGGCAGTTTGCGAGGCCCCGATGTGTATCCAGCTCGGGCCCAAACTGACCAAGGGTCTCGGCGCGGGTGGTGACCACCATATCGGGCATAAAGCCGCCGAGGAAACCCGTGACGAGCTGCGGGAAGTCGTTTCCGGGGCTGACATGGTATTTGTCACGGCGGGCATGGGCGGTGGTACCGGCACCGGCGCGATTTCGGTGGTGGCGGAAATCGCCAAACAGAGCGGCGCGCTCACCATCGCCGTGGTGACCAAACCGTTCGCTTTCGAAGGCGTTCACCGCATGCAGACTGCCGATGAAGGCATTGAAGGGCTTATTGATAAGGTCGATACGCTGATAATCATCCCGAACGACCGTCTGCTGACCCTCTGCGACCATAAGACCGGGGTTGATAGCGCCTTTAAACTGGCTGATGATGTCCTGCGGCATGGCGTCCAGGCTATCGCCGAGGTCATTACTACCCCCGGCATGATTAACCTCGACTTCGCCGATGTCAAGGCCATCATGAAAGATGCCGGCCCGGCCTGGATGTCTATCGGCAAGGGTTCCGGGCAGAACCGTGCCATCGATGCCGCTAAAGCGGCGCTGGCCAGTCCCCTGCTCGATGTATCCATCGAGGGCTCCAAGGCCGTCCTGTTTAACGTCGTCGGCAGCGCCAGCCTCACCCTGTTCGAGGTCAATCAGGCCGCCGAGGTAATCAAGCAAGCCGTTGACCCCGAGGCGAACATCATCTTCGGCGTGGCCAATGATGCCGTCCAGGAAAACGAGGTGACCATCACCCTGATTGCCACCGGGTTCTATGCCAAGCTGGGAATGGGCAAAGCCAATGAGGAAGAGCAGCAGCTCACCAATATCCTCAAGAACATGAAGACCGAGGAAGAGCTGGATATGCCTTCCTTCCTGCGCCGCCCTTTGTTCAGCCGCCGGAGAGATATTGCACCTCCGGCTAACGACATATCACGCGAGCCGGCCAGGCAGCAGCGACATTTCCAGTAGGTTTCCGGCAAGGCTGGCTATGGGTTAATATCAAAACAAAAAGAAGTTAACAATTCCTTCACCGGTGGAAGGGAAATATCGATACAGGCTGCGGGCGCCAGACGCCCGCAGCCTTCTTCTCTGTTACACACGATATCGTCACTGCGAGACCGTCCCACCGCATGCAGGCTTGCCTGCCGAGGCCTGGGGCGTGGGCAGGAAGCGCAGCAATCTCACAACCATGATTTGACAAAACCATCGTTTCCTAGCTATCCTAATACCGTTACTATACCGAACACAATTCTCCTTGATTTATACTGCTTAAATGAGAGTTATTGCGGGCACCGCCAAGGGACACCATTTAAAGTTCCCGAAAGGAACAAGAACGCGGCCGGCTACCGACCTGGTACGCGGCGCTATCTTTTCCATCCTGGAAAATACCGCCAGCAGGTGGTCAGAGGTGCTGGACCTGTTTTCCGGGAGCGGCGCGCTGGGCATCGAGGCGTTGAGCCGCGGCGCAGGATGGGTGGACTTTGTTGAAAGCGAGCCTAAGTGTTGTGGTATAATCAAGGAGAACCTGGAAAAGACGAAACTGGCCGCGCAGTCGCACGTCTATTGTTGCAACGTTGTTAAAGCAATTTCTTTTCTTGATAAGGAGTACGATATTATTTTGATGGACCCCCCCTATTCCAACCGCGCTATCGGGGATATTATCACACAGTTAGCCACGTCCAGGCTGGTGGGGGATAAAACGACGGTGGTAATTACCCATTCACCCCACCTGACCCTTAGTTCCAGCTACGAAAAATTGAATATGGTTAAAGAACACCGTCACGGTGATAGCTGCATTTCAATTTACCGGAAGGAGACCAGGCCTTGATTATCGCTCTTTACGCAGGTAGCTTCGACCCTATTACTAACGGGCATATCGATATCGTCACCCGGGCCTCGAATTTATTTGATAAAGTCATCATCGGCATCTTCGCCACACCCGATAAGCGCCTTACGTTCACCACCGAAGAGCGGGTCGACCTTGCTAGGCGCGCTGTGGCCCATCTGAAAAAAGTTGAGGTCAGGTCCTACGATGGAATAACCGTTGAGTTCGCCCGAAAAGTGGGTGCCCGGGTCATGGTGCGCGGGCTGCGTATGGTCGGGGATTTTGAATGGGAATTTGAAATGGCCATGATGAATAAGTTATTGGCGCCCGACCTGGAGCTTGTTTGCTTTATGGCCAGCCAGCAATACCAGTTCCTTAGCGCCAGCCTGATGAAAGAGGTCTCCAGTCTGGGCGGCGATATCAGCAGCCTGGTCCCTAAACATGTCGCCGAGGCGCTGAAAAAGAAGAGCCTTGGTTCTTCGCGCTGATTAATCAGATTTGCCTGCAAATCGATATAGCATTCAGTAAATATCAGGAGGGAGATTGAATGGCTTACAAGATTACGGATGAATGTATCAGCTGCGGAGCCTGCGAGCCGGAATGCCCGGTACAGGCTATCAGCGAAGGGGAAACGTCTTATAAAATCGACCCCAACAAGTGCATCGAGTGCGTCGGATATTTTGACTCTTCCCGGTGCGCGGAAGTTTGCCCCGTCGGTGCGTCCGTGCCCGACCCTGCCCATCCCAGAAAAAAGTAACACAAAATTTGGTCAATAAACCGAGCTTAACGGGCCCTTCTTTCAAAAGGGGAAGGGCCTTGATGTTCTTTCGGGATAGTTGCCTGCCCGCTGGAAATCCTATTTATAAAGCTCCTATTTAAAAAAGGAGCGCACGGAATTGAATTCAGAGGGCAGAAGCCCCAGCACAATAGGGAACCCGTTAAGCAAAACGCTCGCTAAAAAAGACCCTTCTACCGCGCTGCTGATTCCCAGGAACTTGACCCACATCGTCAGCGCCGCGCCGCAGAAAATAAAACCCAGGAATAAGCCTAGGATACCGCCGCCCAGGCGGTTAACCCAGCCTAGCATTACTGCGGAAGCCGCCCATTTTACCACCCACGCCAGTATCGCGGCTATTATCATCACCGCTATCAGGATGATGGCAAAGGCCACCAGGTTAGCGATATCCCGGTCGGAGATAAACTTTAACGCGCCTCCCAGTGAATCGGACAGCCGGCCGGCCAGGACCACGCCCAAGATTATCCCCACCACCATGAAAAGCAGTTTGATAATCCCCGCTTTCACACCGAAAAATACGGCGAGGGCGAGCAGTACGATAATAACGATATCCAGCCAGTTCATCCCTTGACCTCCCTAAGAGTGTCTCAATTGTACTACTCGTAGTGCAGGGCGTCAATTGGATTCAGCCGGGCGGCCCTCATGGCGGGGTAAACCCCCGAGACCAGCCCGATGAACACGGAAACTACGATGGCCAGGAGCACGATGTCCGCGGTCACGGCCGATTTAATTGAATAACCGGCAGCTTCGGAAAAGGTGGAAACCAGCCATGACACCCCCCACCCCCCGATGATGCCTATAATGCCTCCGGAAAGACTCAACATCGCGGCCTCCAGGAGGAACTGGAGCAGGATATCCCGCCTCTTAGCCCCTACCGCTTTGCGGATGCCGATTTCCCGTGTGCGTTCCGTTACCGAAACGAGCATGATGTTCATGATGCCGATGCTGCCGACGATAAGCGAGATGCTAGCGATAGCCCCGAGGACGATAGTCAGTATGCCGGTGACCTGCGTCACCATGCCTAGCATTTGCTCCTGGGTCATGATGATGAAGTCTTCTTTGCCCTCCTGGGTGACGTGGTGACGTTGCATCAGGAGGTCGGTAATGTCTGCCGCTACGATGTTCGCCACGTCGGTGCTTGTAATCTGGACGGATAGTTGCTGTATGGCATCTTCGCCCCGTACTGTTCGTCCCGGGAAAAGCCTTGTCTGGTAGGTCGTTATCGGCATGATAACTACCGAGTCCATACTCACGCCCATCATTTGCCCGCCCTTTTTCTCGAGCACGCCTACGACCGTGAACTGGCGCTCGTTCACTTTGACCTTTTTCCCGACCGCGTCTTCGGCGCCGAAAAGCGTGCTGGCTACTTTGTCACCCAGCACTACCACCATGTCCCGGCCGGCAATATTTCTCTCGGAGATAGACTGCCCTTCGGCTACCGGGTAATTTAAAGCCTGGTCGAAGTTCGGGGTAGTCGCTTCGACCACACCGAGCGTGCTTTCGGCGGCGGTAGCCACTTCGACATAATTTTCAATGGTTGGCACGACGCTGATTACCGAAGGGACGCGTTCTTCAATCGCTTTAACATCCGACATGGTAAAGCTGTAGGATGGACTAGCCATGGCCATCATCCCCTGCACGCCGGGCGTCTTCGAGCTGACATATATCAGGTTGGTGCCCATGTCCTGAATGGTAGAGGTGATTGACGCCTCGGCCCCCCGCCCTACCGACATCAGGGTGATGACCGAACCCACCCCGATGATAACCCCCAGCATCGTCAAAGACGAGCGGAGTTTATTAGCCGTCAGCGACCTCATCGCGATGAAAAACGATTCGATTATTTTCACGTTTTACTCCCAGGTTGTCCTGTCTCGTCGCATGTCGTTGCCCCGGTCAACCTGTCCTCGACAATTTGCCCGTCAAGCAGCCGCACGATACGCTTGGCCTGTGCGGCGATATCCATCTCATGCGTCACCATCACAACGGTTATACCTTCCCGATTAAGCTGGCAAAAGATAGCGATAATCTCGTTAGCGGCTTTGGTATCCAGGTTGCCGGTAGGTTCGTCCGCCAGAATAAGGGATGGGTTGTTTACCAGGGCGCGGGCAATAGCCACCCGCTGCTGCTCTCCGCCAGAAAGCTCCGATGGTTTATGGGTAGCGCGTGCCTTCAGCCCAACGCGCTCCAGTGCTTCCAGAGACCTTTTGCGCTTCTGGCCGGCGCCGCCGTAGATAAGCGGCAGCTCCACGTTAGCCACGGCTACCGTCCTGGGTAAAAGATTATAGGTCTGGAAAACAAATCCTACCTTCCTGTTCCTCATCTCGGCTAGTTTGTTGTCCGTAAGCCCGCTGACATCGACGCCTTCCAGGAAGTACTTACCAGAAGTAGGCGTATCCAGGAAACCTATGATGTTCATCAGCGTGGATTTCCCCGAGCCGGAGGCGCCGACAAGCGCTACCATTTCGCCTTTCTCTACTTTCAGGCTCACATCTCTAAGCGCGGGCACCTCCACCTTGCCCATCTGGTATATTTTGGTTATTTTTTCCAGTTCAATCATTTGTTGACCTGCTTGAAACCAGTAAATTATCCTCCGAACAGGCTCGCGGCCGAGGATGATTTTGCCTTTGTCTCTACGATTACCGTCTGCCCTTCGACCAGTCCGCTGACGATTTCAGTCCTTATACCATCGTCCAGTCCGACTATTACCGCCCTTTCCTCAATAGATTTATCCACTTTTACCTTTACAACCGTTTGTCCCTGGCTTTTTTTAATCACCGCGCGGCTGGGCACGATAAGGGCGTTTTCATGCTTGGCCGAAACGATGTCCGCGGTGGCGCTCATGCCCACCTTTATTCCCGAGCTCTCCGGCACATCAAGTCCCAGCTTTACGTCGTAAAGGACGATACCCCCCTTCTCCAGCGGGACGGGATAAATGGCGGTTACCTTACCTTTGAATACAGCCCCGGGTAGAGCTTCCACCTTGACCGACGCTTCTTGCGCCAGCTTCACGGAAGGTATATCTATCTCATCCACTTCGACGACCAGCTCCAGGAAACCCGGATTGACCAGCTGGATTACCGTTGTCGGGACCATTGAAGGTGTGGGTATCATATCGCCTTCTTTGACCAGTACAGCGGCCACGATGCCGTCGAAGGGTGCTTTAATGGTTGCTTCGTCGAGCTGCCTCTGGGCGTCTGCCAGGGACTGCTTGGCCAGGTCTACCGCCTGCTGGGCCTGCTTGACCGTCTGCGCTGACGAGGCGACCTGCATTTCCTGTATCGCCACATTCTTTCCGAGGTCATCGATATTTTTCTGCGCCAGTGTCACGGACAGCTCTGCCGCCTGCAGCTGCTCTTTTTTCAGATTAACCTGGTTGGAGTCGTATCCCGCCAGCGCGTTATTGTAGGCCGCCTGCGCGGCATCGAGGCTCTGTTTGGCACTATCGAGAGCCATGAGCCACGTATCAATATTCGTGGTGGCTGTCTTTAGTTGGTTCTGAACGTATTCATAATATGTCTTGGCCCGGTTAAGCGCCGCGTCCGCTGCGGTAAAGTCGACTGCCGCTATTCCGGTGTTCAGATTTATCTTTGCCGTGTCCCGGGAAACCTGGGCATTTATCAGTGCCAGCTTCAATGAATCCCCCGAGTTCTTTAGATTTTCCAGGGTATTTTCTGCGTTGCGCTGGGCAAGCTGCGCCTGCAGCAAAGTGCCCTCGGCCTGTGTCACCGACATCTGCACCTGCTGGAGGGCGAGCTCCAGAGAGCGCGTATCCAGACTGGCCAGCACATCGCCGGTCTTTACCTTGTCCCCCTCGTGAACTGCTATTTTGCTAACCCTGCCGGCGCTGCTGAAGGTCAGCCTGGCTTCCCGGGAAGTCGTAATCTTGCCGTCGCCGGAAACGCTTAAAGTCAAATCGCCGCGGGTGACGGTCACCTGCTGCTGGGTCACTCCGCCATTGGTTCCTCCCAGCCCGCTGCAGGCGGTTGTCTCCAGCAGTCCTGTAAGCAGAATAACCAAAACGATACTTATAATTACTTTCTTTTTCATCAGATTCCTCCGGGAATTATCCTTGATAAATCCAGATAATAAAAAACCCACGGGCACTTGGTCCCGCGGGCCATCACCGCTGCCTTATTTAACGAGCCCGGCCGACCTTTCAAAGTCAGCCTGTTCCAAGCAATTGATAATATATTATAGCGGGATTAGCTTCATTTTGTCAAGATTTTGCCGGTCCCCCCAGCTCCCTGGTGCGGTCATAGGCCGCCCTGACCGCCGCCGCCACCAGCTTGCTGAATCCGCCATTTTCAAATACTTTTAGTGCGGCTTCAGTGGTGCCGCCCTTGGACGTAACATTCTGCCGGAGTGTTGCCGGTGATTGCCCGGGCTGTGCTAAAAGCTGCGCTGCGCCGAGCATCGTCTGCGCAACCAGTTCTTCAGCTTCTTTTTGACCTAACCCTATTTTTATCCCCGCTTCAATCATCGCTTCCGCCAGGAGGAAGAAATAAGCCGGGCCGCTGCCGCTGACCGCGGTGACCATATCCAGGTATTTCTCGCCGTCGAAGTAAATCTCTTTACCCATGGCGCCCAGGATGGTCCGTGCGCTTTCTTTCTGCTCCTTGGTGACTTCTGCCGTGGCCGTCCAGCCCGTGACGCCGTAGCCGATGCGGGCGGGGGTATTGGGCATGGAGCGCACGATTCTTTTATGGCCCAACCCCTCCCCTATTTTACTTATTTTTACGCCAGCCACGATTGATAACACCAGTTGATTGGATTTAACGCCGCCCTTCATTCCGACTAAAACTTCCGGTAGGCTTTGCGGTTTTACCGCCAGGACGATGATGTCTTTGCCTGTGACAGCTTCTTTATTGCTTACCGTCACCGACACGCCATATTCTTTTTTAAGATAATCCAGCCGTTCCCGGCTGACATCACTTACGGAGATATCCGCCGGAGTACAAAGCTTTTTCCCCAGCAGAGCTGCCAGCATGGCTTCCCCCATATTCCCCCCGCCGATAAAAGCAATTTTCATGATTACTTCACCACAATATTCACCAGTTTCCAACTCTTTGTCATTGCGAGCCATCCAGACATCAGTCGGGAGGCGTGGCAATCTCACTCGCCGTCTTAAGTTATAGCTTTATCTTTTACTTCACCACTATATTCACCAGTTTCCCCGGCACGTATATTATGTTAACTATCCGCTTGCCTTCGAGGTAAGGTTTTATTTTTTCCTGTCTTTTAGCCAGCTCTTTGGCCTCGTTTTCTGAAATCGCAGCCGGCGCAATGACCCTGTCGCGCACTTTGCCGTTCACCTGCACAACGAGCGTTATCTCTTCCAGCTTGACTTTGGACTCGTCCCACGCCGGCCAGCGCTGGCTGTGGACGCTGTATTTTCCCCCCGTCCTCTCCCATAGCTCTTCGGCCAGGTGCGGGGCCGTCGGCGCGAGCAAGAGCAGCAGCGCCTTTACCGAGTCCTTCCAGACAGAAACAGAAACGCTCCCCGCCTCTTTTACTTTCCCCAGGTAGTTGGAAAACTCCATCAGCGCCGCCACCATGGTATTAAAGCGGAGCCTTTCCGCGTCTTCCGTCACCTTCTTAATCGTCTGGTGCGTCATCCGCACAAGTTCGGCGTCGCCGCCGGCGCCGGCAGAGCTGTACTCCTCGAGCGCCAGGTTCCAGACGCGGTTGAGCCACCGGCTCATGCCGGAGATGCCGCTGTCGTCCCATTCCCCGCCCTGCTCCCAGGGCCCCACGAACATCAGGTAAGCGCGTACCGTGTCCGCACCCAGGTCATCGACATACAGGTCGGGGTTGACCACGTTGCCCTTCGACTTGCTCATTTTCTGGTGCCCGGCGATGATTATTCCCTGGTTGAACAGTTTTAAAAACGGCTCGCCGAAGTCCACTATCCCCATGTCCCGTATCGCTTTAATGAAGAAGCGCGTGTAGAGCAGGTGCATCACAGCATGCTCGGCACCACCTGTGTAGATATCCACCGGCATCCAGTGCTTGACCGCTTTCGGGTCGAAGGCCGCTTTAGAGTAATGGGGACTGCAGTAACGCAGGAAGTACCAGCACGAGCACATGAACCCGTCGAGCGTGTCCGTTTCGCGTTTGGCCGGCCCGCCGCATCTGGGGCATTTTGTATTAATAAATTTTTCGTTATACTTCAGCGGCGATTCGCCCGTGGGCCGGAACTCGGCGCTTTCGGGTAATAAAACGGGTAAATCTTTCTCCGGCACCGCCACAATGCCGCATTTATCGCAGTAGACCATGGGGATAGGCGCGCCCCAGTAGCGCTGGCGCGAGATTAGCCAGTCGCGGATTTTATAGCTGATGGTGCGTTTGCCCCACCCATTTTCCTCCAGGTATTCGGAGACCTTTCTAATCCCCTCTTCGCTGGGCAGCCCGTTGAACCGCCCGGAGTTGACCATTTTCCCCGGCTCGATATAAGCAGCCTCGAGCTCCTTGCCGTCCCAGTCCGGCGGCGCAATGACTACGGGGATGGGTATGTTGTATTTCTTGGCGAAGGCGAAATCTCTTTCATCGTGGGCAGGCACGGCCATCACCGCGCCGGTGCCGTAAGATGCCAGCACGTAATCGGCAATCCAGATGGGCACCTTTTGTCCGTTGAGCCGGTTGACGCAGTACGCGCCGGTAAAAACGCCGTCTTTTTCCTTCTCCGTCGAAAGCCTTTCGATTTCCGTGAGCTGCCGGCTCCTCGCAATATAAGCGGCGACCTCCGCTTTTTTATCAGGCGTCGTCAGCTTCGCCACCAGCGGGTGCTCCGGCGCCAGCACCATAAACGTGACACCGTAGACGGTATCGGGCCGGGTGGTAAAGATGCGGATTTCTTTTTCTTCCGCGCCGGGGTGCTCGAGCGCGAAGGATATATCCGTGCCCTGGCTTTTACCTACCCAGTTCCGCTGCATGATTTTGATGCGTTCCGGCCAGTCGATGCCTTCATGCTCCATTAATTCGTCGGCATATTTTGTGATACGTAAAAGCCACTGCTCGAGGTCGCGCCGGACGACCTCGCTCTCGCAGCGCCAGCAGCGCCCATTCTCCACCTGCTCGTTAGCCAGGACGACCTGGCATTCCGGGCACCAGTTGACTGGAGCCTTGCCGCGGTAAGCTAAATCATGCTCGTAGAGCTTGGTGAAAAACCACTGCGTCCACTTATAGTACTCCGGAAGGCAGGTGATGACCTCCCGGCTCCAATCGTAAATCGCGCCGATGCTTTTAAGCTGGCGGCGCATGTTATCGATATTCTGCATCGTCCATGTATAAGGATGGATACCGCGTTTGATGGCAGCGTTCTCCGCCGGCAGCCCAAATGCATCGAAGCCCATCGGGTGCAGCACATTGAAACCCCGCATCCTCTTGTAGCGGGCAAAAACGTCCGATGGCGCCATCGCGTACCAGTGCCCTATGTGAAGGTCACCGGAGGTATAGGGGAACATCGTAAGCGCATACCACTTGGGGCGCGGGTCGTTATCCTTTACCTCGTAAAACCTATCTTCGGCCCACTTTTGCTGCCACTTTTTATCTAATGTCTTCGGGTCATACTTTTCCGCCATAGCTAAACTCCAAATTTATGTCTCGTAGTCATTTTAGCAATAATCGTGACTATATGTAAAACCGTCTTGCGCTCCAAGCTGTTTTCGCCTAGAATAGTACGCAGAGCCGAAGTGGCGGAATGGCAGACGCGGCAGTCTCAAAAACTGTTGAGGGGCAACTCTCGTGCCGGTTCGAGTCCGGCCTTCGGCACCACGCCGCTTAAATTGACAAATCCGTACGGAAACCCTATAGTGCTAAGTAATAACGACCCTTGTCTTCCCGGGGAAAAAGCCAAGGGGGGAAGGAACAAACTCGCATGAATATGGTCAAAATCGTATGCCCTAAATGCGGCGCGGAAGGAAAACTTTCTTTAGTCGAAACCAGCTATGTCGGCCCGCGGCGCTGCTGGAAATGCCGCGGGCTCTTTACGATAACGATTGAGAACAACCGGGTAACATCTTCCGAACCGTTGAACGAAGAAGAATTTCAGAAACAGATGGAAGCCAAAGCTACCAAGGAAGGGATAACCAACTTAAGGTTTACACACTCCGCTCAGGATGATGATATCCCCAGGCTTTCCCCGGAGAGGCGGCGGGACTATAATCAACCCCTTCATCAACCTTCAAATCAACCCCCCAGCCAACCACCTGTTCAGGCAGAACCAGAAAAACCCAAGACACTTGCAAATCCCCCGGACAGGTTCAGAACTTTCGTACCACTGGAAGAGCCTCCGAGCCAGAAAGAACCTGAAAAACCGAAGACTCCTAAAAGTCCTCCGGACAGGTTCCGAACCTTCGTACCGCTGGAGGAGCCTCCGAGCCAGAAAGAACCTGAAAAACCGAAGACTCCTAAAAATCCCCCGGACAGGTTCCGGACCTTTATTCCGCCCGCTACCTAAAACTATTTCTTTTCCGCCTTCTTCTGGCGTTCCTGCTCTTCCCGCTTCGCTTTAATTTCGATGAGACGAAATACCGTCTTGGCCTTACCCGCGATAACGAAATTCTGCATTTTTAACCTCCCTGTAATTAACTTATCCTCACTTATCTTAACTACGGGATATAAATTTCGGCGTTAAATAAATAAACTCCGGATAAAAGTGGCCTTAATATTTCATAAAGAATTGTTAGGGAAACATTAAGAGGAAACCCGCGAGCGCTATTGACAATCGCGTTAAATAATTATATAAATAGGCTACGGCAGCGAAGGTCTAAGGGAGGTAATATATGGCCAAAACTGAAGCGATACAACCGGGTTACTGTATTGCGGTTCATCTCATGCCAGATACCGCGCCGGAAAATTGCTATATTGGAATCGTCGATGTAGTCGACCAGCACGGTATCCTGATGAACCTGGTGCACTGGGATGATAAGCTCGATATGATGGGGGGTTACACGGAAAGCCTTTTTGTGCCCTGGGGAAATATCAAATCCATGCTTATCAGCACCGAGAGGCAGCCGACGCGGCGGTTCATGGCGGATAAGGCGCTTAAATGGAAGCAAAAGATTGACAACATGTACGCGAATGAGAAATCCCCCACCAAGAAGAAATAGCCCGGGCAACACGAGCAGGTCGCATCGATAAAGCAACGCACTCCGTAGTCATCGCATTATCCGTTGATTACGGAGTCTCTTTTTTCATAGATAGAAACAGTCGGGCAGCATTGCCTCCCCCACCTACGAATGTTATAATTTACGGTACTGGCGAGTTGTGTAGAGGTAGCACAGAGGACTTTGGATCCTTTAGCCCAGGTTCGAATCCTGGCTCGCCAGCCATCTTTGGTAATGTTGTTACCTCATTTTAGCCTCAAGTTATCCAATTACAATCTTTGGTCTGAGTTCAA
This sequence comes from Dehalococcoidales bacterium, assembly GCA_050014355.1. Taxonomy (GTDB): domain Bacteria; phylum Chloroflexota; class Dehalococcoidia; order Dehalococcoidales; family RBG-16-60-22; genus Fen-1077. Next base: position 17,682 of record JBEKDL010000037.1, read on the forward strand.
GATTGGTAGTTTTATTACCCTGAAAGTAACAATTCGAATCCCCCCGGCTCTATTTAGCTTCAAAAGAACCTCACCTAAGTTATCAATAGGTAGAACCGAACCGTCTTGATTGTTGCTGGGATTAACACTTACTCAATTTGTGACATCTGAACCTCAATATACATTCTTGTGCAGCTCTACACAAAGTGGTAGAGTTCCAGTAGGGTCAAGTCAGGTTACACTATATTCTTTGAATCTCATAAAGTAGACATTATGTTGTTAACAAAAGGATTAAGGAGGCGAAACAATGGCAGGATATGTAGATACCCACGGGCAGAGCCCGTGGCACTTTGTAACTCAAGCTTTGCTGCACGCCCTTCGGGCGGTTACGCATTCACCCACGGGCAAAGCCCGTGGAACCCTGCCCTTCGGGTTTATTTAAGCAATAACTACTTTAGGGAAGTGTTATTCACTGGAAAGCATGCTCAACTTGTTGTGATGTGCTTACAGCCCAGCGAAGAGATTGGCAATGAAGTGCACGCAAATGTTGACCAATTCTTCCGAATCGAGCAAGGTGAAGCAGCATTCATTTTCGGAGGAAAAGAAAAACATCTGGTAAAAGATGGAGATGCTGTTATTGTTCCAGCGGGTACCTACCACAATGTAGTAAATACTTCTAAGACAACGAAATTGAAGCTGTATACCATATACTCTCCTCCAAACCACCCCGATAAGACCGTGCATAAGACGAAGGCTGAGGCTGAAAAGGCGGAAGCGGAAGAGCACCGTTAGCCTGGGGGTATTTCGTCTAAGAGGGCAAACCAGCCGGAATCCGGAAATATTCTATCATACCGGGTGACGACTATCGGGCTGTTAGACGTTGCACCTGAAGATTGTCCTACCAATCAGAATAATCAGACTAGAATGGTGGCGGGGTTCAAATAATAGTAGCTGACGGGTTATGTAAGAAAGGGTTCATCCTGACAACAAGTGAAAATAGGTATGGGTATTTATCCTTCAAATGCTCTGCATACGATAGCCATTGACTAATCAACTGTCCGTAAAGTCGCCCAATGTCACCTTCTATATGCTTCAAATCAGGGCCAGATAGTTCTGCAATAGAAGGTCTAGCTTCAAGTTCCTCGGTGAGATGGAAAATAGCCCAAAGCAGATCACTGAACCTTTCGTGCTCCATCAGATTGGGATTTTCTAAGAGATTCAACAGAAACTGGCGTTTACTCGTCAAGAAGGCTTTCAAATCCTCGAAATTGATTACGCGTCCGTTTGGTTCAGACACGATAGAAGCAGAAGAAGCTATTGCTGACTTGAAATGATCCCGAGTCCAGCTACCATCAATCGAAAAACTCTTCGAAATCTCCTCATTTCTTTCATAAGAATTGAGAAGCTTGTGGATCAAAGTATTACCAACTTCACTGAAGAAGGCACCTACTACCATGTTTAACTTGTTCAGTAATAGCAACTTCTCTTGACGAGCGAGTAAGCGCTCGAGCACTACAACTACAATAAATACACTAATTGGAATGAAAGATAGATCATCGATCAATTGAATCAATAATTGCTGGCTATCCCTGAATATTAAATAATCAATCAAGTACATGATACTGGAAGCTAGTAATGCTGTGAATCCGGCGATAATTATTAACCTCAATCTCATTTCAATTTCCCTTCCGTGTTTGTATGTATCTCATTTCTATTTTCCATATTTGTGGACAAAAATACTAACAAGTTATATAATGATAATAACTCTTATTATTAGGAAAAATCAAGAATTATGAACAAGAAATCAAAACAGAGAGAAGCGATTATCAGGGTGTTACGAAGCACCACATCGCATCCCTCGGCAGTGTGGATATATGAAGAGGTTAAAAAGGAAATACCTAACATAGCTCTGGCGACTGTCTATCGTAACCTTAGGATATTAAGAGATTCTGGAGAAATCTCAGAGGTATGTATTTCCGACGACACCGCACTTTTCGATGGCAACACCCAGAAACACTATCATTTCCGATGTGATCGATGCGGAAAGGTCCTGGATATCGATGAGCCTATCGATACCGCAATGGAAACCAGGATAGCCAACAAAACCGGCCTCAAAATAACCCGCCACCATCTGGAACTGGGGGGGTTATGCCTGGATTGTCAAAAACTCGAACTTAGCAGAAACGATAAGGTTTAGTAATATTAAAGAGAACTAATAAGGAGGGAGAAACATGGCAGTCAAAAATATTGGCGAGAAATACAAATGCAATATCTGTGGGAATGAGGTTACTGTTACCAAGGCTGGAGGCGGTACGCTCGTATGCTGCGGCAAAGCCATGGAGAAAATAGGTTAGGTTTGGCTGGTCTTGTTCTTATTAAAGGTCACGGTGGGTTCAGGAAGGTGTTTTTTAACATAAATGCGGACAAATTATAAATATCGATCTAGGAGTACCTCAAACAATTGACAAAATTCTATTCTAGATATAACATAACAGCCTAATCTAGTTTCTAAGGTTTGACTACATATAGGCAATAAAGGAAGGCGAAGTTGGAAAACGGTTCTGAAACCGGGCAAAGCAGTGTGGTATGCCCGGATGCGTCTATTAGTGCTGAAGGGATTAACAAACGCTTCGGCAAGGTACAAGCACTGGACAATATTAATCTGGTAATCGAACCGGGCACAGTATTTGCATTACTTGGGCCAAACGGCTCGGGGAAAACGACCCTTGTGCGTATTTTCACAACTTTGCTCAGGCCAGACTCTGGCACCGCTCACGTCGCTGGTTATGACGTAGTTTGCGAAGCTCAGTTAGTACGTCCGGCCATCGGACTTGCCGGACAATACCCAGCAGTAGAAGAGATACTCACCGGGAAAGAAAATCTGGAAATGATTGGCCAGCTATATCACCTGGGAAAACAGAAAGCCAGAGAACGAGCGAAAGAATTACTTGAACAGTTTGATCTTTCGGACGCGCGAAAGAATTACTTGAACAGTTTGATCTTTCGGACGCCGCTAGCAGGAAGGTTAAGACATATTCGGGTGGAATGCGGCGCCGCCTTGATCTGGCAGCGACACTGGTAGCTAAACCATCTATTCTCTTTTTGGATGAGCCGACAACCGGACTTGATCCGCGCAGTCGCCTGGGACTATGGGAAGTCATTGCCGCTCAAGCGAAAGAATGTAAAACCGTATTTTTAACTACGCAATATCTGGAAGAGGCTGATAGACTGGCTAATAAAATCGCTATTATCGATAAAGGGCGGATTCTTCGTGAAGGAACCAATCAAGAATTAAAAGATTGCTGTGGCGGTGATACTTTGGTAAGAGTAAGGATTGCTGACCGCAGTGAAATACTAAAAGCTAATAATGCTTTGAAAGAGTTAAGCGGCGATAAACTACATAGCTATCCAGACACAGGAGAAATCACTCTACCGTCGGGCGGGGGAACAGCTTTGTTGCCTGAAGTAGTTCGCCGCCTTGACGCAGAGAAAATAATGATAGCCGAGCTTGGTCTGAAACCACCGACTCTGGACGACGTTTTTCTGTCTATCACAGGGCACCCAGCCGAAGAAATAACGGACTTAAAAGAAGGCTCATCAAATATCCCGTCAGGTGATAAACTAAAATGAGTGTAAGCGATAACCTATCAAATGCCCTATCTGACATAGGTGTCATGACGCGGCGTAATATGCTGAGGTATATCAGGCTACCTCAATTGCTGGTTTTTAACGCTTTATTGAACGTAGTCTTGCTGCTACTGTTCAATTACGTTTTTGGGGGTGCTATCAGGACCGGAGGTATCGCCTATATTCAATACTTTTTACCGGGGTTCATGGTACAAACCGTGGTATTTGGTTCTACACAGACGAGTGTTGGTCTGGCCGAAGATTTATCCAAGGGTATGATAGACCGCTTTCGTTCTTTACCGATGTCCCGCCCAGCATTTCTCACGGGTCGGGTTGTTGCCGATACTGTACGCTATGTTATTTTAATAGTGCTTATGATAATCGTAGGCAGCATCATGGGTTTCCGATTTGAGAACGGAGTGGTACCTGTCCTTGCGGGTGTTGGGCTGATCATACTCTTTGGTATTGCCCTTACCTGGGTGGGTGTTTTCATCGGGATATCTGTCCGAGATGTGGAGACGGCGCAGGTAGCCGGCTTTGTCTGGGTATTCCCTCTGGTCTTTGCAAGCTCTCTCTATGTTCCCATTGAGACAATGCCTTCATGGTTACAGGTCTTTGCAAAGATTAATCCGGTAACACCAATGGTAGATACGATGCGTGCACTCTCCCTGGGGGGAAGTGTATCAGCATCGTTATGGAAAACTCTCGCCTGGAACGGTGCTATTATCCTTGCGTTTCTCACTATGGCACTACGCCGCTATAAGCTCATTGGCCAGTAATTGCCGGAGGAAAAGTACATTAGATTGATTACATTTTATGAGTGATATTATTATCATATGTATAAGGCCGGTGTGAAATGCCAAGTATAAAAGCGTTTTTTACAAACATGTCAGTGCCTATGCCT
>JBEKDL010000038.1:0-25292 GCA_050014355.1 Dehalococcoidales bacterium
CAGGCTGTAAGTCCGAGCAGCCGCCTTTACCCTACTGTTCATGCTGTGCCGCCTCTTAGCTCTCCCCTCTTGTACGGTATCAAATAATTCCTGCTGTATGAACGGTTCGTGTTTGGCCTTAGCCCATCCTCCGTTTCCGTCGGAGATGTAACCGACGTAGAATCTGTTGGTGATCATGTCCTTGACTGTGTCCTTCGAAAAAGGTCTTGAGCCATGGGTTCCGGTCGTCCTATATCCCACCGCGTTTAAAGAGCTTGCTCCCTCTCTCCCCGATTTAATAGCCGATTTTGACCAGCTCCAGCAGGTATTCACAAATCTTATATTAAATGCTATCCAAGCAATGCCCAAAGGAGGAAAATTGACCCTCCGCACCTCGTTTGACAACGACCAGTTTAAAATTGAGGTCCAGGATACGGGTTATGGTATCTCCGCGGAGAACATGCGTAAAATCTTCACACCCTTCTTCACCACCAAGCGTGAGGTGAAGGGGGTGGGACTGGGTCTGGCTATATCCTACGGCATCGTGCAACGCCACAAGGGTAGAATAGAAGTTCAAAGTAAAGAAGGCGAAGGTACGACCTTCTCCATCTATTTACCTCTTCATATTAATGAAACCATAGAAAAAAGTTGATGCTATCGGGTAAGACTTTAACCCGCAAATACAAAAATCCGCTTTACATCCCCCGATTATCCAGGCATCTTCAGCCGTCTGACATCTATAATTTATAACGTGCCCCGGAGCCGGGGGTCCAGCGCGTCTCTTAGACCGTCACCAACCATGTTAAAGGCAAAGACTACCAGCATGATGGCTATACCTGGCGCGATTGCAATTAGAGGACGTGATAACAGATATTTGTAGCCGTCGTTCACCAGGCTGCCCCAGGCGATGGTTGGCTCCCTGACACCGATGCCAAGATAGCTCAAGCCGGCTTCAGCCAGGATAGTCATGCCGACGGCTAGGGTCATCATCACTATCATCGGCGGGAAAGCGTTAGGCAGCAGATGAACAAACATAATACGACCACTGCTCGAGCCCAAACTCCGTGAAGCCAGAACATAATCATTCTCGCGGATAGACATGGCCTGACCGCACATGACACGCGCATACCCCGGTATACCCCCAACACCGAGGGCGATGATAACCATATGTATCCCGCCGCCGAGCAGGGCGCAAATGGTGAGGGCCAGCAGCATGCCCGGGAAAGCCATCAGCGCGTCGACGAATCTCATGATAATCGTGTACGTCCATCCGCCGAAGTACCCGGCTGACAGCCCCAGCACCGTTCCAACAATGGTAGCGAACGCTATGGCAGAGCTCGCGATAATCAGGGCGGTACGCGCTCCGTAAATGATACGGCTGAACATGTCTCTTCCCAAGGAATCCGTCCCAAGAAGATGGTGCGAACTCGGTGGTAGAAGAATACTGTTCAGCTCCTGATTGTTAGGTTGATACGGGGCGAGAATATTGGGAATAGCGGCGCATATTAAAACCACCAGCATAATCCCAAAGCCGATTATCACTACCGGCCTGCCCAGAAATACCTTCATAAAGCGGCGGAATTCGTTGACGCGGGGTGGCGATGGAGAAGCTATAATATTAGCACTGGCCTCTTGTGACATGCCGCTTGTCTCCTTATCTATAGCGTATCCTCGGGTCAAGCCAGCCGTAAGAAAGGTCAACGAGCAAATTGGCGCCCAGTGTGACTGTGCCGCCTATCAGCAGGGTGGCCTGCACAATAGGGTAATCGTGCGCGAAAAGGCCCTCCACCGCCAACCTTCCCATGCCGGGGATACTGAATACGGTCTCAATGATTACCGAACCGCCCACAATTCCGGCGAGGGTCATACCTTTAACGGTAACCACAGGCAGAAGACCATTCTTCAGCGCATGTTTGATGATTATCATCCGTTCTCTTAAGCCTTTTGACCAGGCGGTCCTGATGTAATCCTGCCTCAAGACTTCGAGCATGCTGGAGCGAGTCAGGCGTATTCCAGTCGCGATAGGAGCTAACCCCAGACATATAACTGGCATGATGATTTGACGTAAGTTCATCGATGCGTCCTTGGTTATCGATGTGAAACCGAAAATAGGCAGCCAGTCAAGCTTGTAACCCAGCAGGTAAATCAGCAGGATGCCCAGCCAGAAAGAGGGCATGCAAATCCCTAGATTTCCAAAACCTGTTAATACATTATCTAACCAGGAGCCCCGCCTTATGGCCGCGATGACGCCTATGGGTATACCGATAAAAATGCTAAGCGCAAAAGCAATGATACCCAGCTCGAAAGTTATGGGAAGTCGCCTCTTAATATCATTGATAATTTTCTGTTGCGTAATAATAGACCTTCCGAGGTCGCCGGTGAGGACACCTTTCATCCATTCAAGATACTGTACCGGAATGGGCTTATCCAGCCCGTACTGATGGTGCAGAAGGTCAAGCTGTTCTTGGGTAAATTCCGTGGACTGGCTGGAGAGGAACATCCGGATCGGGTCACCCGGCAATAGCCGCACCATTAAAAACACCAGGATGGTGACGAGCAGCATGATAAGTATCATTTGTAAAATTCGCCGCACGATGTATGTTCCCATGACGTTCACTCTTCCTTTGTTATCGGTCCGGGCAACTTCTCAACGGGTATCGCTAATAACAAAGAGTTCGTTGCATAGCAAAATACATGTTATAAAGGTTCGTTACCTGATAACTTTCGCCGGAAAACATCGGCTCCTATCTTTTTCCTTTGTCTGTCTTCCGGCCTGAACTTGAACTACCGTCCCGGCAATCGGCCTTAACTGCACAATCACCGGGACGGTAGTCTGAAACACTTTAACCGGTTATTTTAGCGGGCGCTCTTATCGAGCCAGATGCTCTGGTATTCCTGATAGGTGGCATTATAAACATCGCCACCGGGATTATGAACGCCCTTCTGCTCGAAAGCCGTATTCTGCAACTCAATGTACGGTATGACCGTCATGTCATCGTACATGAGTTGTAAAACCGTCTGCACCAGCTTCGGGTCATAATCTTTCGAATTGAGAGAGGCGGTAAATCCCTCCTGGAAACCGGCCGGCATTTTGAGGGTGACGAACCCCGTGCCCGAGAAGTACAAGTTTAGAGCCTGGTTCTTGTTATCCATGGCGATGATACCATGGTTGAGCAGGCCATCATTCCAGCCTTTATAGCGTAAATCGTCGTATTTACCGGCTTCGGGGAAGTCGGTAGTCACATCGATTCCGACAGCACGGAGCTGTGCTGCCACCGCGAGGGTAAAATCCTGACTGGTAAGGACACGCCCAAAGTTGTGTATCACCGTCTTGAAACCATTGGGATAGCCGGCCTGTCGCAGCAGGTCTTTGGCCTTGGCCTGGTCAAATACCGTTGGGATGAGGTTGGGAATTTTTGCATCCGGGAAGCCCGGGTAAAGCTGATAGGCAGGCGCGCCGAAACCGAAGCCCAGGGCCTTGGCCAGGGCAACGCGGTCGAGGGCGTATGAAGCCGCTAGGCGCACGTTGACGTTGGCCCAGGGCGAGCTGGGATTTTTGCTATCGGGAACCAGCAGGTAAGTCCCGCCCGCACTAATCCTCGTAAAGTAGCCTGCCTTCTGGAGCTCCTGGGCATCCAGGCCACTGGCCTGAAGTATATGGATATCGCCTTTCTGGAAGGCCAATTTACGCACCGTGGCATCGGCGATGACGGTCATGGTGATGCCGTCAAGATACGGCTTGCCCGTATCCCAGTAGTTGGGGTTCCTCTTGTAGGTCAGCTTGGCGTCGCGCTGGTATTCCACGAAAATAAACGGGCCCGTGCCGACCGGGTTCCATCTGGCAGCATCGATGCCGTTCTTATCGAAATATGCCTTTGAAGTCATCTCTGTACCGCCGCTGGCAAGGTCGGTCAACAACTTGTTCTGGTAGCTTAAAAGATTAATCCGAACAGTATAATCGTCGATTTTATCAATCGATTTCCAGGAAGTGGTAATCGACACTTTGGCCGCCATTATCCCTTCCAGATTCCACTTGCAGACATCGGCATTCCAGTCGGAGCCGTCATGGAATTTGACTCCCTTCCTCAAGGTGAGGGTAAGTGACGAAAGGTCATCGGCGACTTTCCATCCAGTCGCCAGGACACCTTCGATGGTGCCATCGAGTCTTAGCTTGGCCAGCCTATCGAGGGCGGGAGAAGCGCAGGTGTAAGAATCGTTGGCGGCTTCCGGCAGATAGCCAATAGGTCTGGAGGGGCCGACTGTTAAAGCCCATTTAAGAGTGCCGCCGTACTGGTCACCCGTGGGAGCAGCCGTTGTCGTTGCCGCCGGTGTTGTCGTCGCGGGTGCCGTCGTGGCCGGCTTGGTCGTGGCTGTTGTCGTGGTTGTCGCTGGCTTCGTAGAGGTGGTCGTTGTCGTGGTTGCTTTACAGGCACCCAGTAGCAGACTTATCAGCAAAACAAAACCCAGCAGGATAAATAGTGTTTTTTTCATAAATTAACCTCCTCGATTATTGGCGAATTATTCACTGATAATTTTCCTGTCCTTACCGATACGCTGCCACCTCCTTCCTGATTATTTTACGGTTGCGAACACTGGAGACTGTTTACCTGGTTTTAGCCGCTCCTATTCCAGGTACACGCCCTGGTCTGATAGCGTTTTCTGTAACTTCTTATAGTCCACTTTTCTCGCGCTGGTGCCCTGTTTCACAGCCAGTGCGGCACCCGTGCCGGCCGCCTGACCCATGGCAATGCAATGCGGGATGAGATTGGCCATATTATTGGCGTAGTAATCAGACGAAAAACTACGCCCGGCCACCAGCAGTCCTTCGACCTTGGCAGGTACCAGAGCGCGATAGGGAATATAAACATGCTTGGCGTCTTCTTTTTGTCCGGGCGGCCCCATGCGCGGGAACACGGCGATAGTGTCATCGAATTTCTTGCTGGCGACAAAATCTTCCTTGCTTACAACGTACTCGCCGACCAGCCTCCGCGCGCCGCGTGTCCCGGTTTGCGAAGCAGTGTCCAGGATGAAGCTATTCTCGAAAGTGGGAAAATTCTTCTTTAAGAATGCATGCCCCTTGCGCATCATCTTGCGCATCTCGACTTCCAGTGTGGTAAGGTCTTCCACATTCATGCAATTCAGATTCGGTATCCAGTTATTGACCCATAAAACGTCGTTGCGGGGCGAGGGCAAAGGCAGGAGACGGGTTCCCGCGGCATCAGCCAGCCCCTTGATAAGTTGCTGGAATTTTTCCGGCTGCGATTCCCTGAAATCACAATATTTCTGATAATCGCAGTTCCCCAAACGGAACACCAGGGCCAGCATCGAGCTCCTGGAAGTAGAATCGAGGAAAGCATCAAAATCCGCCCTTGCGGAAGGCAGCAGGTCGCCATCCCCGGTACCATCGATGATAATCTTGCCGAGCACCGCCTGCCTGCCTGATTTGCTTTCGAATATTATGCCCTTGACTTTACCATCTTCAACGATGGCCTGTGTGCCCCAGGAATGTAGATAAAGCTTGATTTTGGCATCTTCTACCATATCGTTAAGTACGCATTTCAATAATTCGGGGTCTACCCAGGCGGTGTGTTTTATTTTCCCGTTGATGGTGTTGCCCATGAAGCGGCTCCACTTCTTCACCAGCTTCGGGTCGCTGGAGCCAATGTCCTGCATCCTGGGCCGCAAAGTCCCATCTTCGATTTTATCCAGCCTTTCCAGCCATTCCAGACAGAGACCGGCGATTATCGGCTCTTTGCCGCCGTCGCTCATGTGCGGGATTTGTATTACGATTCCGCCGGAGGCCATACCCCCCAGGTGCCCGTACCTTTCCAGAAGCACGGTCTTAGCGCCATTGCGCGCAGCGGCCATCGCCGCCGAATGCCCGCCCGGGCCGCCGCCAACCACTACGACATCGGCCTCATAGCATACCTTGGTTTCCCGGGCCGGTTCTTTTATGTTTCTTGGCGCAGTTTTGGGCATCTGTTATCCTCCTTCAGCCTGCGGGTGTTTACTTTTTACGTTCCGAGCTTTTCCTGCACTCTAGGCACGGAAATATCAACTTATCCTGCTGATAATTTGTGATATTTCTCCTGTGCAGCCTTTGATGGCTGTGGTATATTTTTGAACACTTTCGGCGCCCAGGTAGGAAATGGGGACAATAATTGCGGCGGCGGCGATAACTTTTTCGCTACTGTTATATATCGGAGCGGCGGCTACCCATACCCCCTGCCGGTATTCTTCCTTATGGTAAGCCAGCCCTTCCTTCTGGATGCGTGCCAGTTCTTTTTCCAGCTTCGGAATATCCGTGATGCTGCTGGGTGTAAATGCCTGGAGCGCAATCCGGCCGTAATACGCTTTCCTCTCCTCTTCAGATAGGGCCGCCAATAATACCTTGCCGCAGGCGGTGCAATACAGGGGCAACCGTTTGCCCACCGGAGAGTTTATGCGTAATTCGCCGGATACCCCTAATTCTTCAACAATCAACATCATGTCCGCATCATATACCGCGATAAAAGAAGAAACATTCAACTCTTTACTAAGCTTGCTCAAAGAAAGATAAGCAAAGTCGATAAATTTCAAATTCCTGCGGATGGCATAATTAAAGTCCAGCATTTTCATGCCAATGGAATATGTGCCTTTTTTATGGTACTGCGACAGGTAGCCTCTTTTGGCGAGGGTAGAGATAAGTCGGTAGACAGTAGCGGTATTGAGTTTAGTAGCTTTAGAAATTTCGGTAAGACTTAATCCGCCATCTTTCTGGAGAAAGATTTCCAAGATATCAATCGCCTTGTTAACCGTTCTCGAGGTGTTGTCCATGAAAAATACTTATAAAACGTTTGAGAATTATGAAAATGTTTTTCAGTTTTTAAAATTTGCTGTATTTTATCACGTAATATAATCTGTGTCAAACTCATTATTACGTTCCTTATAATCACTTGCTTTGGAAATAAGCTCATGATAAAATTCACTTAATATCCTACCTGGGGCAATATCTGAAATAAATTAGGGCAAGTGGTGGTAAGTTGGCCAGCTTTATAATCAGAAGGATTCTACTGACAATCTTGGTTCTGGTTATCATTTCATTTTTATCCTTTTTACTGGTCAATATCATGCCCGGAGATCCGGCCGCCGCCGCGCTCGGCCTGCAGGCCGTACCGGCGCAAATTGCCGAGCTGCGCCACGAACTCTGGCTTGACCGGCCGTTTATCATACAGTACTTTCACTGGGTGGGTAACGCAGTGCGCGGAGATTTCGGTATATCCATCGCGTACCGTGACCCTATCATTTCAATTTTTAAACAACGTTTGCCGATAACTCTCTATCTATCCTTGTGGGCGTTTATTTATCTTAAGCACTATATTGGGTATCTCGGCCGGTATCATTTGCGCCATCAGGCGCGGAGGAATCCTCGACCAGACAATAAGCGTGCTGGCCAACCTAGGGATATCTGTACCCATTTTTTTACTTGGTATACTGGGCATCTATATCTTCGCACTTAAGCTGAAGTTGCTTCCCATCATGGGGTGGACATCGCCGGGACAGGACTTCTGGTTAAGTACCCGGCAGGTTATCATGCCCGTAATAGCCCTGGCCATTCCCGGCATCGCGATGATGGCCCGCCAGACCCGCTCCAGTATGCTCGAGGTGGTCCGCCAGGACTACCTGCGGACGGCTTGGTCCAAGGGCTTGAAAGAACGACAGGTGATAATAAAGCATGCTTTGAAAAATGCGCTGATTCCCATTGTAACCCTGCTGGGCCTGCAGGTGCGCATACTGGTAGGTGGTTCGGTGATTGTCGAGCAGGTTTTCAACATCCCCGGTATGGGACGGCTGCTGGTTTACGCGTCTTTCAGCAAAGACTTCATTATTATCCAGGCCGGGGTGCTCCTCATCGGCGCAATTGTTTGTCTTGCGAACTTGATAGTCGATATTTCCTACGGCTGGCTTGACCCGAGAGTAAGGTACGACTAAAAAAACAGGATGATGCGAAAATGACGGTAGCTGTTGAAACTCCGCCGAGAGTCACAGAATTCCGGCGAACCATAAGAGTCATGTTCGACCGGCCGGTCGTCGTCGCCGGCGCGGTAGTCGTTTTGCTGGTAGTCTTCATAGCTATCTTCGCCCCTTTCATCGCTCCTTATCCCTATAACAACCAGGACCTCCACGCTACGTTGCAACCTCCTTCCGGCGCTCATTGGCTGGGAACGGATACCCTGGGCCGGGACGACCTGACCCAGCTAATCTACGGCTCTCGAGTCTCTCTTCTCGTTGGCATTGTCGCAGTATCTCTGGCTGGCGCCGTGGGTATGACGCTCGGCCTAATTTCCGGTTACTTCGGAGGCTGGATAGGCAACATAATTATGAGAGTAATTGATGCCTTGCTCGCGCTGCCGCCGATGATATTAATGCTTGCCATTGCCGCTATGCTCGGCGGCGGTCTCAGGACGGTCTTGATTTCCATCGGTGTGGCCATGATGCCTACCTATTGCCGTCTCATGAACGGCCAGGTTATTTCACTAAAACAGAATGATTATATCACCGCGTCCCGCGCCGGCGGCGCCGGCAGTGCGCGCATTATGTTCTCCCACCTCCTGCCCAACTCCTTTCCCCCGCTGATGGTGTTGCTTAGCGTTAATCTTGGCACAGCGATTCTCATGGAAGCCGGGTTAAGCTACCTCGGAATAGGGATCCTTCCTCCCACACCTACCTGGGGAAATATGGTCAACGCCGGGCAGCAGTCCCTTCTTTACCACCCGCAGCTCGCTATCGCGCCTGGAGTTGCCGTGATGCTCCTCGTCCTGGCATTCAATATGGTCGGCGATGGTCTGCGCGACGCCCTCGACCCCAGGTTAAGAGGCACGATATAAATTATTAAACTTTTTAATCGTACGTTTGACAAATTTGATTCAATGTCATTTAATTACTATTGCTACATGCTGGAGGGAGGTGATAAGAGTATCGGTAAATAGACATCTCACCAATTAAGGTACGCTTCCATGATAAAAAAAGCCAATAACACAGGAGGTCATTTAGTGAAAGAATTGTTACGCTCGAAAAAACTGGTTTACTTCGTCTTGACCACGGTCCTGGTCCTTTCTTTGGCCTTCATTGGTTTGAGCTGTAAGTCCACGACCACAACTCAACCGGCGACGACCACTACTTCAGCACCGACTACAACGACGACCAAACCGCCTACAACAACTACCACGACCGCTCCGACCACTACTGCAGCTCCTACAACTACTGCTACGGTCACGCCTAAGACCGGCGGCACATTAAAGATTTTCCTGCCTAATGAACCTTTCAGTCTTTGGCCGCCGACGATGACCGGCCAGACTGACGGTAATTATGCCAATATCTGCCTGGAAACGCTTTTCCGCCTGGATGAAAAGGGCAATATCGTTGGGCAGCTGGCGACCGACTACATCGCCGACCCCGACAGCACTACAATCACCATCCATCTGCGCAAAGGCGTAAAATTCTCGGACGGCTCCGACTTTAACTCCGCAGTAGTCAAGTGGAACATGCAGCAGTACCAGGCTGGTTCCAAAGCTGAACTGTCCACTGTCAGCACCATAGACACGCCCGATGACTATACGGTTCTTCTGCACCTGAAACAATTCGATAACACCCTTATCCTCAACCTGACCACCGCTGCCGATGCGGGACGCATGGTCTCCAAGCAATCCTTCGATGCCAACGGCGGCAAGACCTGGGCCGAGAAGAACCCGGTGGGCACCGGCCCCTTCAAGTTCGTGAGCTGGACCAAGGACGTCAGCATCGTCTACGCCCGCAACGATAACTACTGGGGCGGCAAACCTTACCTGGACGGGGTACAATATATCCGTATTTCCGACCCGACCACGGCGCAAATGTCCTTTACCTCCGGCGGGCTGGACCTCTATGGCCCTGACCCTGTAATCGCCAAACCTTTAATTGATTCAGGCAAGTACAACTGGTCCGTCACGCCCGAAGGTCAGATTCCGGCGCTGACCGGCTATGCCGCCGACCCGACCTCTCCTTTCGCCAAGATTGAAGTCAGGCAGGCCTTATCCTACTCGATTGACGCTAAATCGCTTAGCGATGCTTTCGGCTATGGCTACTGGCAGGTTACGAACCAGTGGGCCATCCCCGGCACCTGGGGTTATAACCCCAACGTGGTCGGGTACCCGCTCAATCCTACCAAGGCCAAGCAACTCCTGGCTTCAGCCGGTTATGCTAACGGCTTAGCCACCACGATAAGCTTCTATAATACCAGCCAGGCGCTTATCGATGAAAACACCGCCTGCCAGAAGATGCTGAACGCCGGCGGCTTCACCATCACCCTTAACCCGCTACAGCGCCCCGCCTTCGCCGATGCCGCCACGAACGGTAAAGGCTGGAGTGGCATCATCCGTGCGCAGGGGTATTCCTCGGTAGACCCGCTGGTCAAATACGCCAACCTCGCCCGCGGCCTTGAGTTCAAAGGTACGTATCTGCCACAGGAATTCGTGGATACATATTTTAAGGCCATCGCCACGCCCAACCAGGCCACCAAGCAACAGCTCACGCAGCAGCTGATGTCCCTGGCCATTGATAAGTATTGCATGCAGACCCCCCTCTATATCCAGGGCTCACCCATCGTCAAGCAAAAGAGGGTCATGGATGACGGTTTCGGCGTACAGCCGTACCACTATCTCAATCCCATGACCTGGGTAACCGACGGGAAGTAACTTAAGTCAATAGTGGTGGACAGACACGGAATCCTAAACGGGCGCCGTGTCTGTCCAACCTCTTTGATAGAATAATCTTACTTTAAACCGTCCCAATACGTTCTGTATCGGATTCTCAAGTATCTCTGGTAAAGTTTATGTTCTAACAAAAGACCAATCCGACAGGAGAGTTTGCATGTCGTTAGAAGATCTGGAAAAACGCGTCAGGGCGCTGGAAGACGCCGAAGAAATTAAAACACTACATAGGGAATATCTTTTTTACATTCAAAATCTGGAAATCGATAAAGCCCTGGACTGCTTTGCCGAGAACATCGTCACCGATATTGCGCAGTACGGCATTAAGAAGGGCAAGAAAGAAGTCGGCAAATTCTTCCGGGAAGTCATCCGGGAAAATGTGTTGCAGTCCAAGGACGGCCACTTTACCGGCCAGCCGGTTGTCTCCATCGAAGGGGATAAAGCCAAGGGCCACTGGATGTTCTACCGCTTCGTGCCCGAGCCTTCGCCGCGGCGGTTCGTCCAAGGCAGATATGACTGCGAGTACATTAAGGAAAACGGCAAATGGAAATTCAGCCTGGTGAAGCTGACCCGCCCCTGGCCGGCATTCTTTAAATAATATTTAAGAGGCGTTTTATGGGCATTTCAATTCAGGAATATCAGCGGCGCTATGCCGCTATCCGCGAGCTGATGAAGAAAGAGGGCCTTGATAGCATTCTCGTCATCGGCATTTCTGACGATTTTAACCGCGGTAATATCCGCTATATCGCCGGCACGGGGCGGGGTGGGGTCTGCATCTTCCCGCCGGAAGGCAATCCCGTGATGCTCGCCATGCCTAACGCCCTGGCCTCCCCCAAGCTCCCTAAAACGATGGAAGCCTTCGATTTGCTCGATATTAGAGAAACATCCAATAACGTCGAGCAGGTATTGAAAGAGCTTGCCCGCCTGGATAAAGGCAATAAAATCGGCCTGGTGGGCATGGCCTGCATGTCCGTGCCGATGTACCTGGCACTCAAGGAGAAATTCGGCAGCCGCCTGGTTGACCTGCCGTGGCTGTTCGAGCCGCTAAGGGTCATTAAAAGCCCGGAGGAAATCGAGAAAACGCGCGCCGCCGCCGCAGTCGCGGACAAAGTGTACGCTAGGCTCCGTAAAATTATTCATCCCGGGCTAAGCGAGTACAAAATCTACGGCGAGGTCAAAAAAGTAATTTACGAAGAGGGCTGCGAGTACGGCTTTGACCTAGTGGATGGCGCCGGCTCCACGATGAACATGGCCTTCTTCCCTACCGTGGATAAGCTGGAAAAGAACGGCACGCTTTTTATGGAAATTTCCCCGTCTTACCAGGGCTATTACGCCCAGCTACCGGTAACACTACCGGTCGGCAGCTACCTCCCGCACGTTAAACAGATGGTCATGGCCTGGGCGGAGGCCGACAAAGCGGTGCAGAAAATCCTGCGCCCGGGGACAAAGGTCTCCGACCTCTATAACACATTGATTAACACCATCAAGGCCAAAGGTTTCCAGTCTCCTTTGCGCCCCGGCCATTCTATCGGGCTGGACATCCTCGATTACTGGTCTATCACCGATACCAATGAAACCGCGCTCAAACCGGGTATGGCGCTGGCTATCCATCCCTGTGTGATGGTCAAGCCCGGCGGTGACGGCGTCGGTATGGGCTATACTTATTTAATCACTGAAAACGGATTCGAGAGGTTCAGCAAAATCGACCTGGACCGCGAGCTCATTTGAAAGGTCATTACCTGAATGTGTCCCCGAGCGAACGTTAAACATCAAAAACTTGAAGCTGACCTCGTGGTCGTCGGCGGCGGCGGTTCCGGCCTGGCCGCCGCGCTGACCGCCGCCGAAAAAGGCATAAAAAATATCATCGTCCTGGAAAAACGAGGCAGCCTCGGCGGCAATACCGCTATGGCCAGCGGGCCCTTCGCCTGTGAAAGCCCCGTCCAGGCCCGCGAGTATATCATCGCTGATAAAGACGCTCTTTTTAAACACGCCATGGACTGGGCGCACTGGAGCCGGGTTGACCCGCGTATCTTCCGCGCTTTCCTCAATAAATCCGGTGATACCATCCGCTGGCTGGAGCAAATGGGATTGCAGTTCACCATAAGAACCTTTTTCCCCAACCAGGTGCCCCGGGTACAACATGTGGTGAAGGGCCGCGGCGCCCAGCTGATAAAAGCCTTGGCCGCGCAGTGCCGGGAACGCGGTGTCACGCTGCTGCTGCGCCACGGCGGGAAAAAGATATTGACCTCAAAAAATAAGGGTGTAATAGGAATCGTCAGTTCCGGTGAAAATCAAGATATCATCATTGAGACCAGGTACATTATTATTGCCACCGGGGGATTCACCGGCAACAAAAAACTTCTAAAAAAATACTGCCCATTGTATTTCGATGGCTTCGGTAACCGGGGAGTGCCCTTGATGGGTGACGGCCTGCTCATGGCGCAGGAGGCCGGCGCTGCCATCGAGGACTTTGTCACTCTACTTAAAGAAGGCCCCCGCGTCGACCTGCATACCTGGCCCTTAATGTCATTGGAGCGCGACCCCGTCACGCTCTGGGTCAATTGCCGGGGTGAGCGTTTCACCGATGAGTCTATCGGTATGCACCCCTTTGAGGCCGTCAACCCCATACTTCGGCAACCGGGGAAAGTTGTCTACTCCCTGCTGGATACCTCTATTAAAGAAAAAATGGCGGAAAAGTTACCCGGGCTGGATAAAGCACTGGAGGCTGAAGTTAACCGTGGCAGGGTGAAAAAAGCACGCTTCTGGAAGGAGATTGCCGCCTGGATTGGCGCCTCTCCTGCCGCGCTGCAAGCTACCGTGGCGGAATATAACACTTTCTGCGCTCGCGGTTACGACGCGCTTTTTGCCAAAGACGGGCGGTACTTGCTCCAGTTAATTCAACCTCCTTTTTTTGCTATCAGGTGTCACCCGCACATGCTGGACACTATGGGCGGCGTACGAGTTAACGAGCGCATGGAAGTCTTGAACACCTATGATGAGCCCATCCGCGGTCTATACGCCGCTGGCGTGGCTACCAGCGGCTGGGAGTCAGAGAATTACTGCTCCGATTTAAGCGGCAGCGCGCTCGGCTTTGCCCTCAACTCCGGGCGTATCGCCGGGGAAAGCGTAGCGGCGTTTATATCGGGCGTTTAACCAGCTATAATATAAATATGAGCAACAACAAATTTCAAAAGCTGCTCGAGCCCGGCCGCATCGGGTCGCTCAAGATAAAAAACCGGATGATTAAATCCGGGGCGGCGGCGCGTTACTGGGGCGCGGGCATGGACCAGGTCTCTGACAGAATCAAGTTCTACTACGAAGCCTTCGCCAGGGGCGGCATCGGCCTGGTCATTGTCGAAGGCCCTTCTCTTGAGCCCGCCGAAGCGCGTATGAACGGAAACTGGCGCCTCGATGACGATAAGTATATCAAGGGCGTCAGCGAGCTGACGCAGATTATCCATATTTACGATTGCCCGGCTTTCGTCCAGCTCAATCATACGGCTAACTGGCAGAAAAAAATGCCCTGGGAAAAAAGCCCGTCTTCCCCCTACCCGCCCATGGCGCCTTCGCCGGTTTATGTTAAATCCGAGATGGACAACAACAACGAAATGCCTCGCGAGATAACCGTCGCGGAAATCCAGGAGATAACGGAGAAGATTGTCTCCACCGCGGTACGCGCTCAAAAAGCGGGATTCGACGGCATCGAGCTGAATGCCGCCTGCACTCACCTTTTCCACTCCTTCCTTTCGCCCTTCTGGAATGAGCGCCACGACGCTTACGGCTGCGATAGCCTGGAAAACCGCGCGCGCTTCCTTGTCGAGAACATCAAAGAGATTAAAAAACGCATCGGGCAGGACTTCCCCGTTTCCGTGATTATCAACGGCGCCGAGTTCGGTAACCTGATTGACGTTGATAACAGCGAATGCCTCACTCTGGCGGATAGCATCGGTATCGCACGACTGTTGCAGGCCGCTGGCGCTGACGCCATCCAGGTGAGGTCGATTTGGATTGGGAGGCATGATGCCTCGTTTCTCACCGACCATTTTTGCTATCCCGAGCCGCCTGTTCCCATCAATACTTTCCCCAAAGAGTACGATTGGAGCCGCCGCGGCGCGGGTGCCAACCGGTTCATGGCGAAGGCTATTAAAAAAGCGGTCACCATCCCGGTTATGACCGTGGGACGGCTCGACCCCGAACTTGCTGAAGATATGCTGCGGGAGGGCGTGACCGATTTCGTCTGCTTCAACCGTAGGCTTATCGCCGACCCCGAGCTTCCCCACAAAGTAGCCCAGGGCAGGATGGATGATATCGCGCCGTGCACCTCCTGCACTACCTGTAAAGTCATGGGCGGCCACCGGCGCTGCCGCATCAACGCGACCATCGGGACCGACCAGAGCTACGTGGTCGCCCCCGCCGCTAAAAAGAAAAAGGTGGTGGTGGTGGGCGGCGGTCCCGCCGGAATGGAAGCGGCGCGCGTGGCGGCTATGCGCGGCCATGATGTTATTCTCTATGAAAAGACACGCCAACTGGGCGGCCTCCTCCCGGTGGCGGCCATGGTTAAAGGACTGGAAATCGAGTGCCTGCCGGGCATCGTCCGCTATCTCAAGGACCAGATGCTGAAGAACGGGGTGGATATCAGGCTGGGAAAACAGGTAAACACTTCCGTCATCGAGCAGATAAAACCGGATGTAGTTATCATCGCTACCGGTGGTATCCCGGCCATGCCCGATATTCCCGGGATAAACCATCGTAAGGTAGTCAACAGCGCCGACCTTCAGCACCAGCTCAAATTCTTCCTGAAATTCTTGAGCCCGCGCACGCTGCGGTGGTTGACGCAGTTCTGGATGCCCATCGGCAAAAGGGTGGTTATTATCGGCAGCGATATTCACGGCTGTGAGCTGGCCGAGTTCCTGACCAAGCGGGGCCGCAAAGTCACCATCGTGGATAAAGCGGAAACCCCGGGCGAAGGCATGATAAACCATTTGAGGTTCCAGCTTTTCTGGTGGTTCCGTAAAAAAGGCGTCGAGATGATTAACGGCGTTAAAGAATATGTTGCCGTCACCGATAAAGGGCTGGTTATCCGCGCCGCGGAAGGCTACAATCGTACCATCCCGGCCGATAGTATTGTACCGGCCACGCACTTTAGCCCGGATACCACAATTTTTCAAACTCTCCAGGGTAAAGTGCCGGAAATCTATGCCGTCGGCGATTGCGCCGAGCCCAAGCTCATCGTTGATGCCATCGGTTCAGGCTTCGCTATCGCGCGCCGTATCTAGCGCCCTTACCCCGGTATCATCACCGGCAGTTCCGGCATAGCGGTGGTCATCCAGGTAGTCTTGTCCTTGCTGATGAGGTACATGTCACCCACCATAGACCACGGCGCTTTATAGCCCTTGCACCGCACCATCGGATGGATGGCGTAAACCTCGCCGGGCAAAATCGTCCATTCCATGAAGTCCTTTTCGTGCGGGCCAGCGGTGATGTATGGCGCGTCCCCGTAAGCGACGCCTACCGCATGCCCCAGCTTATCACACTCGAAACCGTATTCAGCCACCAGGTCTTCGATTTTCTTCCCCGCAGCGGTGATTTCCACGCCGGGGCGGAACTCTTTCACGACCATCTGCCGCATTTCCGCCCAGAGCTCGAACATTTTTTTATAAATGCCCTTCGGCTCCTCCCACCAGTAGCCCCGTATCATTTGCGCGCCGTAGCCCAGGTTGCGCGTGAACTCTGGAGAATAGGTAACCGCGTTCGGCTTCCGGATAACGGCGGTGCCGGGGCGGTTGGGGTAAGTGGCCTCCGGCTGGGTATGGATTAAGATAATCCGGTCGCCGATGCCGTGGGTATCCAGCACCTCTATCGAGGCACGGGTCGCTTCCAGCTCGGTCAGACCGTCTTTAATATTCAACAGGAAAACGTAGTGCGCCAGGTCGGAAATCTGGATGGCCTTCTGCATTGCGGCCAACTCCTCGGCGCTCTTGGGGCCGCGCACTTCGCCGAAGAGCCGGTGCGCCTCCACGAGCTCCACTTTAGGGCATAAATCAATGAACTGCCGCTGTTCGAATACCGACCACCAGCGGTAGCTGTCCACGCCGATGCGGCTGTTTTGCAGCCGCATTTTTTTTATCAGTTTAGCTGCATCAACCGGCGTGTTGGCCGAGAGGAGAATATTTTCGGCCGGTATCCACCCGCTCATGCCGGCAACTTTTTCGGGTGTCAGGCCGCTGTTGGTCGGCACCAGGAAAACCGGCTCGCCGGTGGCCGGAAAAACCACCATGTTCATCCGGTTGCCCCATACGCGTGTCAGGTAATGGACAGGGACTCCCAACTGGCTGCCCCCGTAGACCAACAGCGCTGCGAGTCCGTTTTTTTGCAACTTTTTTTGCAGGAGGGAATAACGTCTTTCTTTCTCTTTCAGGCTCAACTCCGGTTTGGCACTCGGTGCAGGCATCTCGCTCCTTTTCCTCGCTGTTTATTTCATTTTCCTTGATAATTGTCTCTTGCTAATTACTTTATGGCATAGCCTCGAATCTTTTGACCCCTTCCCAGGCCTTACGCTCGTCTTCGTAAGGCGCCTCTTCCACGTGGCAGTTTTTACCCAGAATCATCGTCAGGCGCTTTTTGCCGTATTCCGGCCACTTGCCGAGGCATTCGCAGCTCGGGTTGCCGGTGCGCGCGAAAGCCAGCCAGGCGTCCTGGATGCATTGTGATAGTTTGTCCGCTTCCGGCCCGGCGCCGCAGAATTTATCGTTATAAGTGCCGAACACAAAGCCGATTTCCAGCGCATGGCAGGCGCCCAACATACCTCCGAGTACCGGCGATACCCAGTCGAAGATATAATTGAAAGAGCGCTGTCCGTTATCGCGTTGCGCTTCCACCAGCTCGATGGCCGGCATCCGGAACATACCGTCGGTATGGATGGCCGAGAGTATTTCCTGGGGTGTGGTTTTGACGCCCCTTTTCACCAGTGCTTTTTTGTAAGCCTCGATGAGACCCGGCACGTACGCCGGCATAATCATGGTTGCCAGCCTCACCTTCAGCGCGGCCTCGTCCATCTGGGCGATGCCCGGCTGCATCAGGCCGAAGAGCTTCCACTCGTCCCGGTTGGTGCCGATGATAACCGGTATTTCTTTAGCGGAGCCCTGCCGGGCCACTTTATTGGTAATATCGGGTATTAGCTCACCGTCGATAACCGGCGCGGTCACGGTGGCGCGCGGCGCTTCACCGGGCCGGGTCATGGCCGTCTTGAGCGGCGCATCGGTATCGAGCACTTGCTGCATGGTCAGCGCCCTCAAGGCTTTAGCGTCGCTGCCCTTGATACCAAGTATTTTTAGGAAATTTTCGGCGGTAGCGTTCGCCGTGGTCAGGGACAAGGACATACTGCCGACACCGCTTTCGCAGATGGCTTTATGGAAAAGACCTTTGGCCGCGGGCATGGCCAGCAGGCAGCCTATGCTCATGCCGCCGGCCGATTCGCCGAAGACAGTCACATTTTTCGGGTCCCCACCGAAGGCCGCGATATTATCGCGCACCCATTTGAGGGCGGCAATCTGGTCCAGCAGTCCCTCATTGCCCGTGGCCGGTATTTTCCCGCCCGTGACATCCTTCAGGCGCAGGAAACCGAGCTCTCCCAGCCGGTAATTAATCGTAACTTGAACGATATTTCCCCGCTTCGCCAGGGCCCCGCTGTTATAAGAGATAGAAGAGCCCGAGCCGAAGACGAAAGCCCCGCCGTGAATCCAGAACATGACCGGCCGCTTCGCGTTGTCCAGACTGGGTGTCCAGATATTCAGGAATAGGCAGTCCTCTGACATCGGTTCGGCCTCGACGAAAGCGGCCAGCGGTCCGGTCGTCGGGCGGCTCTGCGCCGCTACCGTACCGAATTTATCCGCCTTCCGCACCCCTGACCACGGCTTGACCGGCTGCGGCGGCATCCAGCGCAGCTCGCCCATGGTCGGCGCCGCGTAAGGAATCCCTTTAAAGATATAAAGCCCGTCCTGGTAAATACCCTCCAGTTTCCCTGATTTTGTCGTTACCACGGGCGGCTTCGGGTTGCTCATTTCTGCCTCCTGTAAATCGTATAATTCACCTTGTCGCGGGCTATTTTACTTGAATATAATCACGTTGCGCAGCGCCTCGCCTCTTTCCACCGCCTCGATAGCCTCGTTAATCTTTTCCAGCGGGTACCGCGCGGTGATGAGTTCGTCCAGCTTGAGGACGCCGGCTTTATATAGCCCGACCAGCCTGGGAATATCCGTCTGCAGCTGCGTCGTGCCCATGAAGCTGCCGGTCATTACCCTCTCGTCCCTGATGAACACGAAAGGAGACAAGCTCAACATGTCCGTGAATTTAGGAAGGCCGACGATAACCGTCATACCGCGTGGCCCGGACATGGCCACGCCCTGCTCGATTGCTTTTACGTTGCCGACCGTCACAAAAACATAGTCGGCGCCCGCGCCGCCGGTAAGGTCCTGAACGGCTTTGACCGGGTCGCCTTTTTTCGCGTTCACCGTGTGCGTGGCGCCGAATTTTTTAGCCGCTTTCAGCTTTTCATCGATGACGTCCACGGCAATCACCGGGTAAGCGCCGGAGATGGCTGCTCCCTGGACAGAGTTAAGGCCGACGCCGCCCGCGCCGATGATAACACAGCTGCTCATCGGCTCCACTTTAGCGCGGTTGACCACCGCGCCGAACCCCGTAATAACACCACACGCGAGGAGCGCCGCTCTATCCAGCGGCATGTCTCCAGGTATTTTTACCACCTGTGATTCGTGCACGACTACATATTCCGCGAAAGTCCCTGTTTTAAGCGACTGGCCCAGGTTTTGACCTTTTTTATCATGGAACCTTGTCTCTTTATCGAGAGGCCAGGCGGCGCTGCACATGTGGCTGCGCCCCCTCCGGCAGTAATAGCATTTGCCGCAGGAGGCCAGCAGCGAAACTACCACCGGGTCGCCGGGTTTGACCGAGGTCACGCCTTTACCAACCTCGGCCACATAACCGGCCGACTCATGACCGGCCACGAACGGCGGTTCGCCGCCAAGCTCACCCCGTATCCCGTGGATATCGCTGTGGCAGATGGCCGTCGCTGCCATCTTAACCTTGACCTCCCCTTCCTTCGGCGGGTCGATAATTATATCTTCCACCACGAGTGGTTTCCCGAATTCATAGCAGACGGCAGCTTTCATCGGTCCCTCCAGATTTCATTTTTTGTGCACGGTTATTCCAGTTTATTTCCATTGGAAAAGATTGTCAAATGAGTAATAATAAAGGGGGATACGTCCACTTAAGATTAAAAAATATACACGGAGACTACGGGCGCTTTTAATATCGAGGGGTGGGAATCAGAATGGCGACCAATTGGTTCGAGTCTGCGGCGACTTTTAAAAAATACACCAGGGAAAAGGTCTTGTTTATTCTCTTGAACGAGTTTGACCTCACGTTTACCGTGGTGGCCATGTCCCTGGGTTTTACGGAAGTGAATCCTTTTATGAGGTTACTGATAACCCTGCCGATTATGCTGATAGTCGTTAAGCTCGTAATACCTGTCTTGATTGCCTGGCTCATCCCGGGCCGGCTGCTTCTGCCGGCGATGGTCGTGCTGGCCCTGGCGACCATCTGGAATATCAAGGAAATTCTTGTCTTTTTCTTACACGGCTAACGCACCGTGTTACGCGCCAGTGATTCTTCCCTCTGGAACAGGGTGCCCATTGACTCCAGGTAAAGCCTGGCGGCGCTGACGCGCAGGTGCTTGGTATTGTAATCGGGGTCGGTCTTAAGCTTGCTGTACATGCTGTTTAAATGGTGTTCCACTGTCTTGATGTCGATGAAGAGGGTCTCGGCGATGGCGGAATTGGTGTAGCCCTGTGAAAGTAGGCTTAATATTTCCAGTTCCCGGGTCGTTAGCTGCTTCAGGAAGGGGCATTCCGGTTTCCCGGCGAACATAAAAGTAGCCAGCGGCGGGTCGAGGATAACCTGCCCCTGGCTTACGGCGATAATCGTGCGGCACAACTGTTCTACTTTGTCCAGCGATTGTTTCAGGAACAGCGCCATACCGCTTTCGCCGCACAGCGCCAGACGGCGCAATAGTTCTATGTCCTGTGAGCTATAAAAAACAATCAGGATTACTATCCCCATCCTGGGATTTGCGTTCCTGATTCTTTCCAGTTCCTCGATTATATTAACATCCAGTTTTCTGACGCTTAATAAAAGTACATCCGGGTTGACTTCAGCTACCGACCTGGCCATCGTCCCTTTATCGTTATTCGCGGCTATCCGCAGTATCTCAATGTTAGCGTGCGCCGGCAAAACATGCTGGTACATCTCTCGGTAGATTTCCTGTTCCTCGACGATAAAAAGACGGATGGTTTCTGATTTTGCCTGCATCGTATTTGCCTTCTTTCACTTTGCGGTAGATTTCTTTAATGGCAAACAGATTATTTGCCAAGTGGCAACCCGCTAAGATTTTACGCTTAATATATAAAGAGAAAAATAAAGATTTATAAATAAGACATAAATTTATCATTAATTTTTCTTAATTTTTTACCGGTCATCGAAGCAGTTGCTGCAATTCTCGCTTCTGATTGTGCCACCCCACCCCCCGGAACGCCATGGATGCTACCCCCCATTTATTCTCGGGAAATTCTCTGGTTTGGAACTGGAGTAAGCCCCCAAACGATTATTGGCAAAAGGATACGCCAAGATTGGTGATGGTCTGCTGGTGACCGCGCATGTTCGGGGGTAGATTTGTATTATCCATGCCACTGCAAGGGAGGAAACCATCATGCGAAGATTGGTAAGAAGGTTACTTGGCAACCAGCAGGGCATCACCGGCATCGAGACAGCTATCATCCTCATCGCGTTTGTCATTGTGGCTTCCGTCTTTGCCTATGTGGTGCTTTCCGCCGGCCTTTTCTCTACCCAGAAAGCTAAAGAGGCCATCAATGCCGGACTGGAAGAAGCCAGAAGCACTATAGAAGTCAAAGGTAATATGTACGGGACAATGGTTAACAGCGTTTTGACATCAGTATCCTTCACTTTAGCCACTACCACCGGTGGAGATATGATTGACTTTACCCCTCCTTCCGCGGGAAACATTACCAATAAAGTCGTTATTTCCTACACCGATGCTTACCAGATGTTCCCGTCTTTGAACTGGACATTGAACAAGCTGAACACCAACTCTACCGATAATATTCTCGATAACAATGAGCTGTTCCTGATAACGGTAGACCTGACTCCTATCAGCGCTAACGTCAGCGACGATAAAAAACCCCGCCCCTACCACAAGTTTTCGCTGGAAGTTAAGCCGCCCGTCGGCGCGGTGCTTGTCCTCGAGCGGACGATTCCGGCACGCGTAGATGAAATTGTCAACCTGTATTAAGACGAAAGATATGGCAAGAGCAATTACCAGAGGTGTATATCAAACCGAACGCCATACCCGGCTATGGATGGTTATCGCCTTCGTCGCCGGCATGGTCTTCACGGCGGTCCTGGCCCAAACCCTTCTCGCCGCGGATAACGCGTTTCCCGGGTTAAAAAGGGCACCCATAATGCCGCGTACCTCCGGAGACCATGGCATAAATGCGCCTTTTCCAGCCCCTGATTACGGTTCCCCGGCACATAAAAATATATACGGACTGGTTCATGCCTGCCCCGGGCGGGAGGCAATGTTATCCGGTTAAACACAGACCCACCTGATGAACCGGTATTACGACTTTAAGGAGGGCAAAATAATGTGAAGATAAGGTTATCAAACTGAAAATAATAAGTAACGGCATGGAAGGGGGTGATTTTCTAAGAACAAGATATCTTACCAAAACAAGGGAAAGTGACTTTCTTAACCCGATAAACAACCAATAACAAGGAGGAAAAATGCTAAAGAAATTTTTAAGACATGAGAAAGGTATCACCGGCCTGGAGACCGCCATCATCCTGATTGCCTTTGTCGTGGTGGCTGCGGTCTTCGCTTATACCGCCTTATCCGCCGGCCTCTTTTCCACCCAGAAAAGCCAGGAAGCGGTCTATTCCGGACTTAAGGAAGCCCGGAGCACGCTGGAACTGCGGGGTCCGGTCATTGCCACGGCCAATAGCACCGGCTCCTCCAACGGCACGATTAAGCAGATAAGCTTCACCCTGGCTAACGTTCTCGGCGGTGAAGCGATTGATTTCACCATGCCAACGGCCAACACCAATAATAATGGCAAGGCACTTGAAGGCCTCAACGCCACCAACAAGGTGGTCATCAACTATATCGACCAGAACCTGAAGATTACTAACCTCTACTGGACCTTTATCCCGCTGGGGAAAGACAATGGTAACAACCTGCTGGAAACCAACGAGAAATTCCAGATAACCGTCGGCTATAGCACCAACAATACACTCGGCGGCAACCTTCTTGACGCCCTTTCCCCCAACTACCTGGGCATCAATAAGACCTTTAACCTGGAAATCGTCACTCCTGTCGGCGCCGTGCTGTCTATCGAACGCACCACGCCCGCCTACATCGATACCATCATGAACCTGCGCTAGGGTAAATTGCTCAAAGCCAAGAAATAAGGAGGAAAAATGCTAAAGAAATTTTTAAGACATGAGAAAGGTATCACCGGCCTTGAGACCGCTATCATCCTGATTGCCTTTGTCGTGGTGGCCGCGGTCTTCGCTTATACCGCCTTATCCGCCGGCCTCTTTTCCACGCAGAAGGGACAGGAAGCTGTCTATTCCGGACTCAAAGAAGCCCGGAGCACCATCGAGCTCCGGGGCGCGGTAACCGCCGTCGCTCCCGCCGCCGGCGCCACCTCTAATATCAGCCAGATAAGCTTTACGATTGCCAACGTCCTCGGCGGCGAACCCGTTGATTTTACCCCGCCAACCCCGAGCTTGTCAGCTAACGGCACGGCCGGGGGCACAGCCAACAAGGTAGTCATCAACTACATCGACCAGGACCAGACGGTTACCAATCTGTTTTGGACCGTGAAGGCTCTGGGAAAAGATAACAATAACTACCTGCTGGAGACCGATGAGAAGTTCCAGATAACCATTGGCAACGATGGCAACGGGGACTTCACGGGAGCCACCCCGGGCAACCTGCTTAATGCACTCAATAGCAGCCATCTGCTGGGTGTTAACAAGACGTTCAGCCTGGTAGTCGTAACGCCGGTTGGCGCTGTTATGGAAATCGAGCGGACCACACCCCCTTACATGGACAAAATCATGAACCTGCGCTAATTAGCCGGTTAATCCTGACACCGGGTGGGTGCCTGTTGACCCGGGCCCCCACCCGTGTCCCATGGTCCCGGTGGGTGCTACCCGCTTCCCGAAGCTGTGGGAGATATGGATGACAGCCGCGAGCATCCGCTCCGAAGGAATAATGGAGGGTTTCTGTGGAGAAGGCCATAACTACAGCTCTAATGATTATAGCGGGGGTTGTATGTATGATATTTGTCTTTAACAGTGTTTATCCTATGGTGAACCACTCCAGCCAGGCCATGGTCAGCATGGCCGAGCAAGTTGATGAGCGTATGAATAGCCGGATAGACATTGTGCACGCGGCAAATTCAGCCAACCGCACGTCCGTGTACCTGTGGATAAAGAACGTGGGCACCCAGCGTATCGTGTCCATCGAAAACAGCGACCTGTTCTTCGGCCAGGAAACTAATTTTGACCGGATACCGTATAAGGGCGAGACCGGAGCCGGCTATCCGCAGTGGGACTACGCGCTGGAGAATGACACAGAATGGCAGACCAGCGCCACCTTGAAGGTGACTATAACTTATGGCAGCGCCCCGGGGGCAGGAACCTATTACGCCAAGTTTATCATACCCAATGGGATATCCGCTGACTTCTATTTCAGCATGTAACGGAGTTAGTGTATGGAGACAGCGATTGTCTCGATAATATGTATCGCCCTGATAGCCTTCGGCGGCATGACCATGTCCCGGGGGTTTATGACGTCCGTGGATAGCAGCACCACGGGTCTGGACGCGGTAAGCCAGAGAAACGAAACGATAATGCGGACAGAAATAACACCCCTAAGCACCAGCCTGCCCTCAAGTAACACTCTGGAAATCACGCTTGAAAACAGCGGCCAGACCCGGCTGGCTGATTTCGACAAGTGGGATATCATCGTGCAGTACTACAGTAGCAACGGTACCTATCATATCGTATGGCTCCCCTACACTAAAGAAGCGTTAGGAGATAGTGAATGGCAGGTAGCCTGGATCCGGTTTAATGGAGCGCCCGTAGTATTTGAACCTAACATCTTAAAACCCAAAGAACAGATGCTGATAAGGGCGCAGCTTAATCCCGCGCCGGGCCCCGGGACGACTAATATGGCGGTGATAGCCACTCCCAACGGGATTACCGCCTCGACATATTTCTTACCGTAACACAGGGAGGAGCAAGTTACATTATAAGCGGAACTTAAGGAGCTAATGATATGACGACGGCTGTCGTCTGCATTATATGTATCGCCATGATTGTGGTGGGATGTATGACAATATCTCAAGGAATCCTGACCTCGGCTGACACTGCTGCCCTTAGCGCGCAGCAGTTAAGCGTTAGACAGGGTGATGTAATGAGGACCAG
>JBEKDL010000039.1:0-21182 GCA_050014355.1 Dehalococcoidales bacterium
TGCCCGGGGCGGACGCCCACGCGCTCTTCGATGAGGTCGCTCATCTCGGAGATAGGGGTTATTTTGGCTGCGTCGGGGAAGCCGAGGGTAGCTGCCAGGTTGGCGTCGGGGTCAGCGTCGATAGCGATGACGGAAAAGCCAGATTCGGCAAATATCCGGGCAAGAAAGGCGGAAAGAAGAGTTTTACCTACACCGCCTTTACCGCTTATCGCTATCTTCATTTAGACCTTATTTCTTACCTGCGTTGTACGGTTATCCGGGGGAAGTGCCAGGAATTGAAACGATTGCCTGAAATGATAACAAGCTTTGGCTATTTTAGCTTATTACAAATTAAAAGTCAAGATAAAATCGTACCGGAGGTCTAGAACTTTAGACATATCGGTTCAGGGAATAATCCGGTGTTGTCTTTAACCCCTAGGTAAACTAGAATAGCTCTAAAGACAGGAGGTGCGGGAAAATGGCGATGATTGAAATATCTATCCTGCCGGTAGGGACGCCAACGCCGTCGCTCTCCCGGTATGTGGCGGGCGCGGTCAAAATATTGCAAAATGAAAAAGATATTAAATATGAGCTCACGGCGATGGGCACAATAATCGAGGGCGAGCGGGAGCGCCTGCTTACCCTGGCGGGTAAAATGCACCAGTCCGCCTTCGATGCCGGCGCGGCAAGAGTTGTGACTACCATTAAGATTGATGAACGACTAGATAAGCCTCTGACCATCAAGGGAAAAATAAAAGCGGTGGAAGAAAAACTGTGATTATTCTATCATTGCGGGAACCTCCCGATAAAATCGAGGAAACAAAGCATCCTGGGGTATTCGTTGAATGTTGAATATTGCATACTTGAGTCTTATCTCCATATTCGTAGGTTTTTTAGGGTCCCTTACCGGCCTGGGAGGGGCGGGCTTGCTTATTCCGTTGCTCGTTCTCCTGGGGATACCTGTTAAGGAAGCGATAGCCTGCAGCATGGTGGCTATAATTGCTACTTCAAGCGGTTCCGCCGCATCCTATGTAAGAGAACGTATTACCAATGTGAAAATCGCCATGTACCTCGAGATATTCACGATTAGCGGTGCCATATTGGGGGCCACCATTACCACTGTTATTCCCCCTGTTTACCTTTATTTTTTCTTTGCAGCTTTTTTGATGACCTCTTTCCTGAAGATAAGACATTCCAATGATTATGAATTTCGGGCGTCCCAGCATCAAGACCGTATCGCCAGATGGCTTGGTTTAAAAGGCAGCTATTACGATGAACGTACTAAAAAAGTTATGGAATATAACGCAGACAAAGCCGTTTTAGGCGGACTTGGCATGCTGGTTGCGGGATTAGCTGCCGGTATGCTCGGCATCGGCGCCGGAGCTTTTAAGGTTACCGTCCAGGAGAACATACTCAAACTGCCACCAAAGGTATCCAGCACTACCAGCAATTTCATGATAGGTATGACAGCACTGGCCGGAGTCAGCGTTTATCTTTTTTCCGGTTTATTGAATCTGACCCTGATGGCTCCCATGGCCATCGGCGCGACAATTGGCGCAATCATCGGGGGGAGAGTGCTGAATAAAATCAGCGATAAGGTTTTAAGAGTACTATTCTTTTTCATTGTGGCAATATTAATTATTCAAATGCTATATAAGGGAGTGACTTCCGTATGAACACAGGAAAGCTGGGCAGCGGTGAGTCCAGGCTTGAAACCGGCATCAGTTATCTGCTGATGGCAGGGGTAATCATCAGCCTGGTACTGGAAATCGTGGGTGTAGCCCTGCTTTATTTTTCTAACCACAGCCTGGCCGTTTCGCAGAATCAATCTGTATTCATTCATGGAAATGATTTCTTCACGTTTCTCTTTCAGCAGTTCCAGGGAAAACATTCTCCAGGGACCGGCCTGCAATTGATGACGATAGGAATAATTGTCCTGATACTGACACCTTTTATCAGGCTGGTTACATCTGTCGTCTATTTCGGTTGGGAAAAGAACCTCAAGTATGTCTTGATTACCTTTTTTGTGCTGGTTGTCATAACGTTAAGCTTAATTCTGCATTAAATGAAAATCACCGTTAAAACAAGCTTTTTTGGGTTACGGAGGCCTATATGGACATCAAAATCACGACTTTGAGTGAAAACACGGCTGAACTCGGGTATCTGGCGGAATGGGGCTTGAGCATGTTCATCGAGGCTGAAGGCACCAAAGTCCTTTTCGATACCGGGGCCGGCATCGCCGCGCTCCATAACGCCCAGCTTCTGGGAATCGACCTTTCCAGTATCGATAAAATAATATTGAGTCACGGCCACCGCGACCATACCGGGGGGCTGCGCGAAATTTTAATACGCATGAAAAAGGAGGTAGAAATCATCGCCCATCCGGATATCTGGGCCTCCAAGTACAGTCGACCGAACGTCTGGGCGCGCAAGCCGGGCGGCGGTAATAAGGAACAGTTCAGCGGCCTGCCCTTCCGCCGGGAGCTGCTGGAAAACCTGGGCGCACGCTTTAATCTGACCCGAAAGCCGGTGCACCTTACGAAGAATTTCCTTACTACCGGCGAGATTCCCATGGTCTCCGATTACGAGGAGATTGATAGCGGCCTCTTCGATAAAAAGACCGGTAAAATGCTGCCCGATGAGCTCAACGACGACCTTGCACTGGTGATAGATACCGCGTACGGGCTGGTAGTTATCCTGGGCTGCGCCCACCACGGCATCATCAACACGCTGCGCCACGCTCAAAAGCTGACCGGCAAAGAGCTGATTTACGCGGCCATCGGCGGGACGCACCTCCTGAATGCTTCCGAAGAGCGTCTTAAAAAAACCGCGGTCGAACTGCAGGAAATCGGCGTGCAATATCTTGGAGTCTCTCATTGCACCGGCTTCGAGGCCTCGGCTTACCTGGCGCGAGAGTTCGGTAAGGGGTTCTTTTTAAACAACGCCGGTACCCGCTTGTCCCTGCCATTTTAAGCGGCCGGTTTCAGGGTCTCCTCTACCGGTTTCGGCACCGCACATAAATCTCCAGCGGCCCGGGGCATGGCAAAGACCGTCGGCGCGGTCACCAGCAGGACAGCCGCCAGGCCGTAATAGACCAGGGAGAAACCGTGTCCTATCTGTGAGAAACTCTGCAGCACTACCGCGGTGATAGCTATGCTTATCGCGCTTCCGCTCTGGCGGAACGTGCCCCGCAGTCCGGTAATCATCCCGACGCGCTCCGGCATGAGGTCGATGCACGCGTTATTGGCTGCCGGAGCAGTGATACCCATACCGGCGCCGATGAGAAACAAAATCGCCCCCAACACCACGGTGCTGTTCAGGTACAAGCCCGGCAGATTGATACCGGACGGCTTGAGGCCAAGCAGCACCAGGCTGAACACGATAACGCCGGTGCCGGCCAGCATCGGCTTGCGGTAACCCCACTTGGGCAGGTAGAGGCTGGTGACTATCGAGGCGACCAGCATTCCCACGGAGCGCGGCGTCAGGATTAGCCCGCTGGCCAGGGTGCTCATCCCGTAAACAGAGGTAGCGAACAGGGGCGTGAAAGACATGACGCCCATGGCAGCCATGCCGTAGAAAAGATTAAAAATATTGGCCGCCAGGAAAGGTCTGGACTTGATGAATTCCAGGTCAATCATGGGGTCACGGATACGGGCTTCACGCCGGAAAAAGGCCAGCATCAAGATAACCGCCGCGATGAAAAGCGCCGCGGGCAATAGCCAGGAACCGCCGTTCTGGACATTGCCGAAGCTGCTCAACGCGATAAGGAGAGCGGAAAGAGCGCCGGTGAAAAGGCCGGTGCCGACCAGGTCCAGATGGCCCCCCCCTCCCTTTTTAGACTTCAGAAGTATCAGCGAGATGATGAATACGGCGATGCCGAGCGGGATATTGAGCCAGAAGGTCGAACGCCAGCCGAAAGATTCGACCATCCAGCCGCCGATATTCGGCCCGATGATGTTGCCGATGGGCATGATGGTGGTGAAAAATCCTATCGCCTGCTGCCTCGAATTCGGGAAAGCGTCACTGACGATGGACGTGGCCAGGGGCAGGATGGAACCGGTGCCGGTCGCCTGTAAAAATCGGCCGAAGATGAGAATACCGATATTGGGTGCCAGGGCGCATATCAGTGAGCCGATGGTAAAAACGCCGATGGAAGCCAGGTAGACGCGCTTGTTACCGAAGATTTCACCTGCCTTACCGCCCAGGGGCATGAACGCCGTGGCCGTGAGCTGATTGATGCCCAGCACCCAGCCCGCCAGGATTAAAGAGGTCTGAAAGTCCGTGGTAATCATCGGGAATGCCACGGTGACGGTGGTGCCGCTTATGGCTATGAGCAGAAAGGACAGGCTGGTGACGCCAAAGATGAAGTATCTGGTCACTGCCATAGTCTAGCATAGAACTGGTATAGCGATAAAATCGTAAGATATATTGTTATTCCAGCTAAAGATGGAATCCAGGGGCTTCGGAAGGAGGTCTCCCAGGCGCGAAAATGGCATGAGTTTCATCTGTTATCGTTTGCCATCAGGTCAAAAATATGCTACTATTAAAAGACATAAACCGCTAGGGGTGCTCAAGGCTGAGAGTCCCGAGAATCTCGGGGCGACCCTCGGAACCTGAACTCGGTAATACGAGCGTAGGGAAGCGGCCTTACTGGAAGACCAGGGGTCCTGAAATTTCAGCCAGCGCCCTTGGTCTTATTGTTTTTAAAAGGGGGTGGCCGGCATGACACAGTTAGAAATAGCCAGGCAGGGTAAAATATCTCCGCAGATGGAGGCGGTGGCGCGCGCCGAGGGACTGGATGTGGAATTTGTCCGGCAGGGGGTGGCTAACGGGACCATAGTTGTTCCGGCGAATGTCAGGCATCTGAATCTTACACCATGCGGCGTGGGCGCGGGGCTTGCCACCAAGGTCAATGCCAATATTGGCACCTCATCTGATTTTAGCAATGTTGCCACCGAGCTGGAAAAAGTTAAAGTGGCCCTCGAAGCAGGCGCAGACACGGTCATGGACTTGAGCACCGGCGGTGACATTCCGGCCATACGCCGGGCGATTATCGCCGCCAGCGAGCGGCCCATCGGCACCGTGCCGCTTTACCAGGCCGGTATCGAAGCCATCGAAAGACACGGCGCCATCGTAAAGATGACAGCCGACGACATTTTTACCGCCATTGAAGACAACGCCCGTGACGGCACCGACTTTATTACCGTGCATTGCGGCGTAACCCAGTCCGCCATCGCCCGCCTTAAAAAACAGGGCAGGGTCACGGACGTTGTTTCCCGCGGCGGCGCTTTCATGGTCGGCTGGATGCTGCATAACGACTGCGAGAATCCCCTGTATGAACAATTCGACCGACTGCTGGATATCGCCCGGGAGTTCGATGTTACCTTGAGTCTCGGCGATGGTATGCGGCCCGGCAGCCTGGCTGATGCCACTGACCGCACGCAGATAGAAGAGCTGGTCACTTTAGGCGAGCTGGTGCAGAGGGCGCAGGAGGCCGGCGTCCAGGTCATGGTGGAGGGACCGGGGCATATCCCGCTCGACCAGATTGAAACCAACGTCCGACTGGAAAAGGCTCTCTGCAAAGGGGCGCCGTTTTACGTGCTTGGCCCGCTCGTCACCGATATTGCCGCGGGCTACGACCATATCACCAGCGCCATTGGCGGGGCTATCGCCGCCATGGCCGGGGCCGATTTTCTCTGCTATGTGACTCCTTCGGAGCACCTGGCCATCCCGGATGTCGACGATGTGAGGCAGGGCGTTATTGCTTCACGCATCGCCGCTCATGCCGCCGATATCGTCAAAGGGGTCAAAGGCGCCGCCGGGAGGGACCGGGCCATAGCCATGGCGCGTAAACGCCTCGACTGGGCGGAGCAGTCCCGGCTTTCCATTGACCCCGAGCGCTTTGAACAGGCGCGCCGCCGCCATTCTACCAGTGGTTCCGCCTGCAGCATGTGCGGCCAGTACTGCGCCATGGACCTGGTGGCTAAATACCTCGGCGTCAAAGCGGTCAAGTGCTAGTCGTAGTTCCTGTCTTTTTATGCAGGTAGACCACCCAGCCTTGCGCCGTTTTGATATCTGTCCGATACACACCTATCATGTGCTTTGGTCGTATCTTACCGCAACGTCCATCAGTCCGGTTAGGGTGAGAACCCTTAATGCGCCGGGAAGATTTTTGAGTTATCATATAAATAGAGGTGTTTAAAAATGGATAATAAACTACTGGACGCGGCGCTTAAATATATTAATTCTCCGTCTCCGGTCGGCGACCAGAAGGCAGTCTCGTCTGAATTGGAGCAGGACGCGGACCTTCTTGATGCCTATTCTCGCGCGGTAACCGGAGTTGTGGCCAGGGTCAGCCCTGGGGTGGTTCATGTCAAGGTGAAAAAGAAGGTGTCCCGCCCCGGGATGCGCCCTGATATGGAAGGGAGCGGCTCGGGGTTCATCATTACGCCAGACGGTTACATCGTGACCAACAGCCATGTCGTCGAAGAGGTAAACTCCGTGGAAGTCAGCCTGTCAGATGGCAATACCTGTCCGGCGGAGGTCGTCGGTCAGGACCCGGCCACGGATATTGCTTTACTGCGGATTTCCGGTCCCGGACTGCCGATGGTCAGCCTGGGCGATTCAGACAAGCTGCGGGTAGGGCAGATGGCTATCGCCGTCGGTAACCCCCTCGGCTTCCAGAGCACCGTCACGGCCGGGGTTATCAGCGCCTTGGGCCGGTCTTTGCGCAGCCGTACCGGACGCCTTATCGAAAACGTTATTCAGACCGACGCGGCGCTTAATCCCGGCAACAGCGGCGGCCCCCTTCTGGACTCTAATGGCCGTGTCATTGGCATCAATACCGCCATTATCCAGTACGCGCAGGGCATTTGCTTCGCTATCCCGGTCAACACCATGCGCTGGGTAGTAACCCAGCTTATCCGGGAAGGCAGGGTTACGCGCGGCTTTCTCGGCATCTCGGGACAGACCGTGCCGCTGCCGGTCCGGGTAGTCAGGTATTTCCAGCTAAGTAACGCGTCCGGCGTGCAGGTCACGGATGTCACTCCGTCCAGCCCGGCCCGCCAGGCCGGGTTAAAAGAGGGCGATATTGTCATTGCTCTCGGCGGCGAGCCGGCAGCCAGTATCGATGATATACACCGCCGCCTTACCAGGGAAGCCATCGGTAAAAGCCTGGACGTCACTTTGCTCCGCGGGTGGACGCACCGTCTGGAGAAGGTCATCATCCCCGCCGAGAGCCCTGTTTAGTGGTCTGACACAATAGGGGTTGTCCCTGTTGACATTCGTTATCATAGTAGTACAATGGGGGTATTATGAGGCTTTTCGGCTCTTCCGGCATCCGGGCCGTCTTCGATAAAGACCTGCTGAATATCGCTTTCCGTGTCGGTCTGGGGGTAGGCAAGACCTCCGGGAATGTGGTGGTGGGCACCGATACCCGTACTTCCCGGGACGCCATGAAACACGCCGTAATCTCCGGACTGCTGGCCTCGGGCGCAAGGTGCTGCGATGCCGGGATAGTCCCCACGCCCACGCTGGCCTACATTACCCGCGAGTTCGATGCCGGCATAGTGGTGACCGCCTCTCACAATCCTCCGGAATACAACGGGGTAAAGCTGTTTAACCCGGACGGCTCGTCTTTCGATTTAATCCAGCAGGCACAGATTGAAAAAGAGATACGGGCTAAATCTTATGGGGTGGCGAAATGGGAGGACATCAAACATTGCGAGGTCTATAGCGGAGCTATCGAAAATCATATCAATAGCATCCTGCCCCATTTTCCGGATAAATTAAAAGTAAAGGTGGTAATCGATGCTGGTTGCGGCGCCGCCTCGGAGGCCACGGTGCGTTTGCTCGAAAAGCTGGGTTGTGAGATTGTCACCCTGAACTGCTTTTACAGCGGGTTTTTCCCGAGGGGCATTGAGCCTACGGAAGCTAACCTTCAGGAACTCTGCCGGACAGTGAAGGACTCCGGCGCCCAATGCGGCGTCGCCCACGATGGCGATGCCGACCGCATGATGGCCGTGGATGACCGGGGGCGGTTCATCACCGGAGATGTGATGCTGGCGCTTTTTGCACGGGCGCTCGGTGCTGACGAGGTAGTGACCACGCTGGATGCTTCGATGACCGTCGAGGAAATGGGCTTTAATGTCAGGCGGACGAAGATAGGCGATACGTGGGTATCCGAAGAGCTGAAAAAGGGCGGCAGCTTCGGCGGGGAGACCTCCGGGGCTTGGATTTTTCCCGAGATTTCACTCTGCCCCGATGGCGTTTTCGCTGCGGCTCGGGTAGCCGCTATCGCCGGCCAGCATAAGCTGTCGGAGCTGGTGGACGCCGTGCCGGTTTACCCGCTGGTCCGGGGCAGCGTTAGCAGCAAGGGCATTGCCATGCCCCGCCTGGAATCCAGACTATCGACCTTAAAGCCTGTTGCCACCAGCAACTCCGATGGCATCCGGTTGAGCTTTGATGACGGCTGGCTGCTGGTACGGCCGTCAGGCACGGAACCTAAAATCCGGCTCACCGCCGAGGCCAAGACCGGGGCCAGGGCGCAACAGCTATACGAAGACGGCCTGCGGGCTGTTAAAGATTCCATCGAGATTGGGGGTAAAGCCAGTTGAAAGCAGTGATATTAGCCGCCGGCGAAGGCCACCGCATGCGCCCGCTTACCGCTCACCGGCCTAAAGTGATGCTGCCCATCGCCAATAAACCGCTCGTGGAGCACCTGCTCATCGAGGTTAAAGAAGCCGGAATAGATGAGTTTATTTTCGTGGTCGGCTATTGTGACGAGCAGGTCAGGGAATATTTCGGCGATGGTAAAAAATGGGGCGTATCCATTACCTTCTCCGAGCAAAGGAAACAGCTGGGCACCGCGGACGCCATCCGTATGGCGGCAAACACCGTCGAAGGAAATTTTCTCGTCATCAACGGTGATGTCATTATCGGCCGGGATGACATCAAAAGATTAAAGAGTAAAAAACACTGCACCATGAGCGTTATCGAGGTAAAAGACCCGCAG
Organism: Dehalococcoidales bacterium; assembly: GCA_050014355.1. Classification (GTDB taxonomy): domain Bacteria; phylum Chloroflexota; class Dehalococcoidia; order Dehalococcoidales; family RBG-16-60-22; genus Fen-1077. The sequence continues at coordinate 8,993 of JBEKDL010000039.1, forward strand.
GGACTGGGGATAGTGGAACTCTCCGGTAACAAAGTAGTCAGTATTTATGAAAAAACGGAAAAGCCGCCGAGTCTCATGGCCAATACCGGCCTGTACCTCTTTACCCCGGAGGTATTCGAGGCGATAGCGAAGACGGAAAAATCGCCGCGGGGCGAGTACGAGATAACCGACTCATTGCAGATTCTCATGGGGACGGCTGACGGCCTACACTATCAGGAGATTAAATCCTGGCTGGACTTAAGCTATCCGTGGGACCTGCTGCGCGCTAACGAGTCCATGCTGGCCTCGCTCGAGCCGCAGAACCTGGGCAAAGTGGAAGATAACGTTGTTCTGAAAGGGGCAGTGGCCATTGGCAAGGATACCGTGATTAAGTCCGGGGCTTATATCGAGGGACCGGTGATAATCGGGGAGAGATGCGCCATCGGGCCGAACTGCTATATCCGCGCGTCCACGGCCATCGGCGACGGCTGTCACATCGGCGCGGGGGTTGAGGTGAAAAACTCCATTATTATGAATGGAAGCAAGGTACCCCACCTGAACTATGTGGGTGATAGCGTCATCGGCGAAAACTGCAACCTGGGCGCCGGCACCAAGATTGCTAACCTGCGGCTGGATAAAGGCGATATCAATATCGCTGGCATCGCCACCCGCCGCCGCAAGCTGGGGGCGATTATCGGGGATAATGTGGAGACCGGGATTAACGTCTCCATTAACGTGGGCAGTATAATTGGAGACGAGACCTTTATCGGCCCCGGAGCTTTAGCCCGCGGGGTTATTAAACCGGGTTCCAGGATATTTTAAAGTTAAACCGGAGGCGGTTTATGAAACAGGCAGTTATTTTAGCGGCGGGGGAGGGGCAGAGGCTTAGGCCGTTCACGCTTACCCGGCCCAAGGCCATGCTTACCATCGCGGACAAACCGATACTCCAGTTCGTCATCGAAGCGCTGGTGACAGCCGGAATCCGGGAAATTATCTGTGTCGTCGGCTACCGGAAGGAGCAGGTCTACGATTATTTCGGTTCCGGGGAGAGGTTCGGCGCCGAGATTTCTTATGTGACCCAGACGGCGCAACTGGGCACCGCCCACGCTCTGGCTACGGTTAAGGACAAAGTCGCTAAAGAATTTCTTGTCCTGTCCGGAGATAACCTGATTGATGTTAAAACTATCGCCGATTTTGCCCGGATAAGCCCTCCCGCCGTGCTGGTCAAAAGGGTAAGCGACCCGGTACGCTACGGGGTGGTGGATACCGAAGGCGGTAAAGTCAAGGGTATACTGGAGAAGCCGAAAGAGGCGGCGAGCAACCTGGTCAATACCGGAATTTACGCGTTCACGGAGGACATTTTCCGGTCTATCGGGGACACCCTGGACATACCGGACGTCCTGAACGACATGATAGCTGACAGCCGTGATATCAAAGCCTTGGAGACCGATGGCACCTGGCTCGATATCGTTTATCCCTGGGACGTTATCAGTCTCAATAACGCTATTTTGAAAGATATCGAGGTGGACCTGGGCGGCGCTATCGAGGCGGGCGTGACGTTGCAGGGAAAGGTGGTGGTGGGGAAGGGTACTGTCGTCAGGAGTGGTTCATGTATCTACGGGCCGGCGGTCATCGGGGCAGGGTGCGATATCGGGCCGCATGTCTGTATTATGCCGGCGACCAGTATCGGCGATAACGTGGTGATATCCTCGTTCACCGAGGTAAAAAACAGCGTTATCGGCAACGACGTCAGTATCGGCACGGGCAGCATCGTCAGCGATTCCGTCATTGATAAAGGCTGTGTTATCAAGGGGCGCTTTACCGCCGTCGGGGGTAAGAGCGAGGTGAGGATAAATGGGGAGAGCCCGGCCATCGATGTGGGCGTGATTATGGGCGAGGACTGTAAGGTAGAAAACAGTGTCACGGTGCAACCCGGGGCCATCATCGGCAATTACTGTGAAATCCAGATGTTAAAGATGCTTAGCGGAAAACTGCCCGACCACAGTCTGGTATATTAAGAGGCTTAATTTATGTGTGGCATCGTTGGTTATATCGGACAAAAAAGGGCCCAGCCGATACTTCTGAACTGCTTGAGTAAACTGGAATACCGGGGCTATGATTCCTGCGGCATCGCTATTGCTAATAGCAACCTGCAAATTTATAAAGATATCGGCCGGGTCAAGGCTTTAGAGAAAACGCTGCCCCTTGTCAAGGGCACGGTGGGCATCGGACATACGCGTTGGGCCACGCACGGCGAACCTTCGAAAATAAACGCCCACCCTCATAGCGACTGCGCCGGGCGCATCGCCGTGGTGCACAACGGCACAATCAATAATTTCCAGGAATTAAGGGAGCGGCTGGCTCAAGAAGGGCACACCTTTGTTTCCCAGACCGATACCGAAATCCTTGCCCATCTGATAGAGAAGTATCTCGATGGCGATTTTACCGCCGCCGTGGAAAAGGCTTTGGGCGAAATCGAGGGCGCCTACACGATGATTGCTATGATGGTCGGTGAGCCCAGGCTCGTGGCCGCCCGGAAAGATAGCCCGCTGATTGTCGGCATCGGCGACCGGGAAAATTATTTTGCCTCGGACGTGCCCGCTTTGCTTGACTATACCAGTCGCGTTATCTATCTGGAAGACGGCGATATCGCCGTGGTGACAGCCAACTCCGTCGCTGTCCGGAGTAATGGCTGCCCCATCGACCGCGAAGAGCACAAAATAACATGGAGCGTCGAGGATGCCCAGAAAGCCGGCTACGAGCATTTCATGCTCAAAGAAATTCACGAGCAGCCCAGAGTTATCCGGGACACTCTGGCCGGCTATATCTCGGCGGGAGAGCCGATGGCAGACCTGGCAGGGGACGGCGGCGGCCTGAACAGCACACTGATTCTCGCCTGCGGGACTTCTTACCATGCCGGTCTGGTGGGCAAATATATTATCGAAAAGCTGGTTGATGTCCCGGTTAGAGTAGAAATGGCCGATGAGTTCGTTTACAGCGGCCAGGCGACCGCCGGGAACAGGGCTATTGTTATCACGCAATCGGGCGAGACGCTGGACGCGCTGAAAGCGATTAAGAAGCTCAAGGAAGAAGGCTGCCGCGTGACTGCTGTCACCAATGTCGTCGGCAGCACCGTCACCCGTGTCGCCGACCGGACGATTTACCTGCGGGCGGGACCGGAAATCAGCGTCGCCGCTACCAAGACTTATATCGCGCAGCTTATCGCGCTGTACTGGCTGGCGCTGCCTTACGCCAAGGTTGACATAAAAAAGCTGGACAGCCTGGTTATGGGGCTAAGGCAGTTGCCGGGGAATGTCCAGCAAGTCCTGGACAACGAAGAAGCGGTTGCCGCGTGCGCCCGGCAGCTGGCAGGCTACGACAACGTGTTCTTCATCGGCAAGGGGATAAACTACCCTGTCGCTATGGAAGGAGCCCTGAAGCTCAAAGAAATTTCTTACATCCATGCCGAAGGTTACGCCGCCGGTGAGCTGAAACACGGGCCCTTTGCCCTGCTGGGTGAAAAAACGCCGGTGGTGGCCATCGTGACTCAAGATAACACCCACGAGGCCGTAACGACCAGCATCAAGGAAATCAAGGCCAGGCATTCCCCGGTGCTGGCCATTGTAGGTGAAGGCGATGAATCGATGGCGGGACTGGCTGATATGATTGTCACTGTGCCGGCGATTGACCCGCTTTTCTCGCCCGTGGTGAACTCGGTGGTTGTTCAGTTGCTGGCCTATTTTACCGCGAAAGAGCGCGGCTGCCCCATCGATTTCCCGAGGAACCTGGCAAAAAGCGTCACCGTGGAATAACGTCAGGAAAATTTATCAATATGACGATAAAGACCGTAGCGACCAATAAAAAAGCCTTTCATAACTACTTTATCGGAGAAAAATTTGAGGCTGGCATCGCGCTGACCGGCTCCGAAATAAAATCGGTCAGGGAGGGGCGCGTTAGTCTGGTGGACGCCTACGTGAGGCCGGAAAACGGCGAGCTGTGGCTTTTAAATGCACATATCGCCCGGTACGACCCGAGCAGCTATATGGGCCACGAGCCGACACGCCCGAGGAAGCTGCTGATGCACCGGAAAGAAATTAGCAACCTGACCAGCAAGGTGGCGGAAAAGGGGCTGACATTGGCGGCGACCCGTTTATATCTGAAAGGCAGCATCGCCAAGGTGGAAATTGCCCTGGCCAAAGGTAAAAAACTCTACGACAAACGCGAGACAATCAACCGCCGCGAGACCGAAAGAGAACTAGCCAGGACGCTTAAAAGGCGGTAAAATATATTCAGGAGGTTTGTAAAAACCGTCCTTAAAATGGGGACGCGCGGTTTCGACAGGGGAAGTGAGTTACAGGACCGCAGGTTGAGGTGCCGCTCCCTCATTAAACCGGTGGCAAAAAACAAGTGCAGAACCAGTAATGGTTGCAGCCTAATTAACTAGGTTGCCATCCAACCCGCGCCTCACCCTGGCAGGCCGGGATTGGGTGCCGAAAGGCCGGGGTGCCATCGCCCTCACGCCGGTAGGGGCGGTGAAAGATTTACCGGCTGGTCTGGCTCGACTCGGTCAGTTGAGGCGGGCCGGACAAGATTAAACAGCTGACTAAACTTGTAGGATGTCCTGGACAGCTTCTTCTGGACGGGGAGTTCGACCCTCCCCCGTCTCCACCAAACCCACCACACGCTCTGGTGAATCCAGAGCGTTTTCTTTTTCGTTTGGATTGAAAATGGTCACCTTTGACCCCGGTTTTTGTTTGATAGATTCGAACAACTGGAAAAACGCCGGTTTAGGGAGCAGGCCAACAATAGTCCTCGTATTAAGAAGGTCAACATAGACCGCGTCCAACATTATCGTTAATAGTTTATGTTTCTCTTCCGGTGTTGAACCTTGCCATATTTTATCCAGGTTTTCGATCAACTCACCGGCTTTAATCGCTGCATCCATTTCTGGCACTACAAGTGTGTCAAGACTATCCTGAAGCAATTTCCGCTGGATATTATATTCGCCTTCCTCCACGAGTCCATCCACGTAAGCCTTGCCCAGCCGCCTTAGCCTTTCACTCGTGCGTTTTCGTTCCTGTAGAACACGGTCGTGCTCGGAAATAGCGGCTATCTTGGCTATGACCTTATCTTTCCAAGAAGACTCTAGAGTAATTACTTCTATGATAGCGTCCATCTGTTCATCGATCGAACTACACTTAATTGATTTATCACCGACGATACAATTAGCCTCCGGTCGTGCGCCTTTCCTTTCCCTATAGAGCGGGTATCCGTGCGAAGTTGTCTCACACCATAGGGGATAGCCGCAGTAGATACAGCGAATCAAGCCTTTGAGAAGGTAGTTCCTGAAAGCGGAAGAAACCGACCGGCTACTGTTCTTGGCTTGCTTGAGTTTTTGCTGAACTAGATTAAATAGTTGTTCGTTAATTATCGGCTCATGTTGACCTTCGTATAGATGGCCGTGATAACGAACCTTACCGATGAAAAAGGGATTATGCACCAGCCAGCGGACGGAATAAAGGCTGAAAGGTCTCGGCCCGGATATATTTTCTTCGCTTCCGTTTTTTATTACATGTTTATTCCTGGTACGAAATCCCCGTTCATTGAGATATTCTGCCAATTTAGATAGAGTCCATTCTCCGGTGGAATAGAACTGGAAGATCTTTTTAACAGCTTCGACTTCATCCGGCACGATGTAAATGTGTCCAATTTTTTCCGCTGGGTTGTCTTTATCGGCACGTCTGTAACCGAACGGGATATCACCGTTAGGCAGACCGTTGATCGCTCGTTCTTTCATCCCTTTGGTAGTGTGTTTAGCCAGCGAATCACTAAAGTATTGAGCGAAGGCACCTAACATTGCGATGAATAGCTTGCCCTCCGGAGTACTGTAATCAATATTCTCGGTAATGGATGAGAAAGCAATACCGTGGTCAGCAAGATGCTTGAAACTCTCAAGGGTAACTCCTAAGTTACGGCTCCAACGGTCGAGAGAATGAACCACAACAACATCAAAGGCTTTCTTCTGGCAAGTATCAAGAAGCCGGCGGAATTGAGGTCGCTTTTCGATGGAATCAGAACGAGCTGATATCCCCTCTTCTTTATAAACACCCCCGTTTTGCCAACCCTTAGCAGTACAGTACTGTTCAAACTCTCTTATTTGGGCTGATATCGACCAGTTATCCAATTGTTCTTCAGTACTTACCCGCGCATATAGTATTGCTTTCACAGCTTGCCGACCTCCCTGCTTGAATAATCAAGACCATTATTTACCTGGGCGGGCTTGGTTGTCAAACGCAACGCGATACTGGCTATCAACGAGAAAAACTCATCCAATAAAGCATCATCTGCCGGAGTTAGGAATATTTCTTTATCGTCGTAATTTTCACTTGCTGGCTTATGTGAATGACATTTGTTTCCCACAGATTTATAATATAGTCATTGATTTATATACATGTGATATAAATTTAGTTATTTTCCATAGGTTTGATATAAAAATGAAATCTACAGAACCACGTAATAGAGCGATATACAAGGGCACCTTGGAGCAAAAGAAGGAGGTCTGGAGATTGTGGGCAATGGATCACGTAGTGAAGCAAATTGTAACACAAATCCAGCCACCGCTTGCTGAAACTACGATTTATAAATGGATAAGGGAATTCAAGGTACTTTCCGCTAGGGAATTACTGGCTTGTTACGAAAAGGACCGGCTTCCAGAATTGGTGATAAAAAAATGGAAAAGCTACTATAACGACCATCCTGAGATGACTAATGAAATTGATGAGTTGATGAAAAAGACGCTCGCAATATCAAATCAGCAAACCGGAACCAATGAAAGTGAAAATGCGGTAATAAAGCCCCCAAGTTGTTTTGAAAAAAACGAAATGGGGCTCTGTCGTAATGTCGCACTACGTAGCGATTGCGGTCCTTGTTACTACCTTAGACTCGGTCGAACCCAAGAGGATATAGAACGTCTTGTCGAATGGACTCTTAATTTGCCGAAAAGAGTTCAACAAGCAAAAGAGTCTTTCTTGGCACGAGAGAAGAAAAACGACACCAACTAAGCTGAACAACTGATAATACTTTCACATTATATGAACGTAACGCATAATAAAATGGATAAATGTTCAATCTAAAGTGGCAAGCATATTACTGATCAAGACCCAACCAGACTTCAAAGTCCGATGGACAATCAGACTTTACTACTCGCTAGCAAGGTAATTACTCGGGCGGACGCCTGTGGCAACCAAGGCAGACATTTAGGAAACATCTGATGAAGCGAATTCATTTAGCGACGTGCCGCGACCCATTGGCTCGGCACGTAAACCTTTGAGAGTCGATATTTATCATCTGTCAATTCAGCCTTGACTATTCGATCGATTCTGAACGTACGAGGTTCATTGCGCAGGCTGTCGAATGCATCTATGTAGTTTGTTCCCACGCCGAGAATCTGAACAACGCGCTCCGTCGAATATCCTGATGCGTTTCGGTATTGAACTTTTAAAGCTCTCTTCTCATTGTAAGCAGCCAGAATTAACTGTCTAACCGATAGACGGGGACGGGCTGATAGGCCGGTTGATGGACCGACAGCTACCTTACTGATTTGTTCCGGGGATTTATAGTGGGCTTTTGGAATTGTCACAGTGTAGGGCGCACCTCGTGGGAGAGCTACGTAGCGCCTCCACAAAGCTCCAGCCCGATAAGTGTCTCTATCTCCTACTAGATAACCCTCGTCTATGGCCTGGGCGATAAGAGACTCGATGCGGCTTCGAATAGCCTTTGTGGTCCGCGGGAGCCCAAGAAACCGGGTGGTGAACCGGGCCAACTCATCCCCGGGCATGCTCCCAACCTCGGCACAGGATAGTTCGAGAGCTCGAAGGAGCTCTTCGTCCGAATAGCATCCAAAGTCCCGCTGCTTATTTCCTGACACCTTGACCGATACCAGCCGAGTATCGGCTTCATTATGCCAGATAACCGAACCCCTGGCTATCAAGAGGCCACTGCCGATAGCCTGTCTTATTATTGAGATTCGGGTAAACATATCCAGCGAATGTGCTTGAAGGATTGCATCCAGCTCTCTTTTCTCCCAAGGTCCATCTTCCCTAACCTCCTCCACGAGCCATCTGACCCACGCCGAAATATCCTTCAGATCCTGGGGAGGTCTTTTGGGTCCCTCTAGCCTGAAAGGTACGGTGCCAGCCTTAAGGCCCGGTTCAAAGCCGTCGAACGATGGCTCTGGCTTCTTGGCCTCTCCCGGGTTTTCGGGTGGAGGTTCGGGAGAACTTATGCCGCCACCACCACCCTTGTCATCCAGCAATTTGGATAAAAACGAATGAAGCTCTTTCAGAACCTTCTGCTTATTCCGAAACCACTCCGGTGACCAGATACGATAGATTTTCCAGCCAAGTTTCTCCAGTACCTGCTGTCTTCCAATAAACCCGAAGGGCAGGGTTCCACGGGCTTTGCCCGTGGGTGAATGCGTAACCGCCCGAAGGGCGTGCAGCAAAGCTTGAGTTACAAAGTGCCACGGGCTCTGCCCGTGGGTATCTATAGGTGGCGCCGTCGCACTCAACCCCGGCGAGATAAACGCCGGGATTTTCAGGATGGATGATGCCGATATCTATCCTGAACTTATGCACTCCGACCTGGGTGTTGACAGACCACCCTAGTGCCCTGATCTCGTTCGCTACCTGTTCTTCAAACGGTGACTCGAAGATACCGAAGCTTTCTGACGTGCTCCCTGCGATAGCTGATAGTACCGAAGGGCCATGCTCGGCGTACTCTAAAAACTGGCGGACTCTTTGGCCTCCGTCGCTCACTCTCCCGAGGGGTATATCGGCGCCCCGAATACTCGAGACCACAATCATCCTTTTCTTCGCCCGGGTAACGCAGACATTCAGTCGCTTATAACCGTCTTCACGGGACAGAGGACCAAAATTCAGTTGGAGGTTGCCGGCAGTGTCCCTCCCGTAGCCGAAGCTCAGGATGGATACATCGAACTCGTCCCCTTGAACGGTCTCGAGGTGCCGGGCCCGTCCACCGCGCTCGAGCCATTCGCGAATTTCTTTGGTCGCTTGAGCTCTCTCTTCCAGTCGAGACTGAATTTCAACGGCTTGTGCTATCGACATGGCGATGATACCGATTACTTGACCTGGATCCATTCTCAGCTCTTCTTCCAAGATGTCTATAACATGGTTGGCCTCTTCGGGGTTAGCCCGCGAGCCCCCGCGTCCGTACACGGCTTTCGGCAGATAGATAAACTTAATTCCTAACTTAGGATGTTCGATCCATGCCGATGGAAACGTAAGAAGTCTACCACCGTAAAAAGACAAGTTGGAGAAGGCTATAAGGCGCTCATCTTGAGACCTGTAGTGCCAGTTGAGAGTCAGCGATGGTAAGATGGCTTCGCTGTTCTGGAGCACGCTTTCAAAGCTGACCTCATCCGGGTCTTCGGAATCGCTAGCCACGGCTCTTTCGAAGAAGTTGGTAGGAGGCATCTGCTGGCTATCGCCGACGACCACCACCTGTTTTGCCCGGGAAATCGGCACGACGGCATCCGCCGTTGGGATTTGCGATGCTTCGTCGAATACCACTAGGTCGAACTCGTACGCAGTCGAATGAAGGTACTGTGCTACCGCCAGAGGAGACGCCACGATGCAGGGCTTAAGTTGAAGGATTGTATTAGCGGCCCTAGTGAAAAGCCATCGCAGCGGTTTCCTCCTCTTGGCGCGTATCTGGGCACGGAGCATGCCGAGTTCAGTATTAAGGGGAGCCATCTCTATATTACTGGGGCGATACGGGGCGACAGCGTTCAGGACAGCTGTTTGCGCGCACTTGACCGCCTGCTTTTCGAAGTCCCGCAGCCGGTTCACCTGTCTATCGAGCACAGCACCCCCAGTGCTGAAACAGGCATCACAATCATATGTCTCTTGTGCCCATCGCACTGATAGAGTCGCGTCAAGAGTTTCTTTGATGCTCTCTCTGTGTGCTCTTAAACGCACCAGGTCAAGAAGAGCCCCGCCAATACCTAGCTCTCCAGCTTCCGCACATAGCTTTATTACCTGCATGCAGGATGACGCATCGCTTATAGTCTCTAACAGCTTCTTTGCCGAAAGGGAAAGCTCGGATATGGAGGCTTCCTTTTCCCATTTCGGGAATAGTCTTGTTATGCTGGCTTTCGCTTGCCGAAATACGTTCAAATACCCTATAAGCTCGGAAGAAGTCGATAGAGCCAAATCCTCATGGCTGCCTTTCTCCGACTGGAAGCGAGCTGCCGCCCTCCGAGTGCTCCAATATACTGGGCTTAGAATCCCCAGGAATCTATTCTTAGATGCGTGATGCTCTCCGACCGATTTTAACAAACCAGCCAAGTCTTCTAATTCACTAAGTGTTTGTTTCTTGGTCGTCTCGCCGGACTCCCAGTGAACTTTAAGAAGCTCGGATATTCCTTGAGGAGCATCGCACAAGGTTTTCAATTGGCCGGCTATTTCTGCTTCGAGAGAATGGCTCCATTCCGCCACCTGCGCATTTAACCACGGCCCTACCGCACAGCTTAACACTTCCTCGCCGAGGTCATCTATCCTGTAGGCGATTTCAAAAGCTTTTTCCTTCCAGGTATCGTCTATTTCCCGTATCGACGGCAGCCCGGCCTTCAATTCCTTGGCTAACTCTTGATTATGCCCGGACCAGGCGGCCATGGTCCTGAACGGGGTGGATGATGGCGAAAGCCCGACAGGTTTATGTAATGTCTCGGCATAGTGATTTAGTTGTGAGCGTACACGCTCGTAGTCCGATTGGTAGTTTCTCTCCACGGAATACTGACCAGGGCCTTGCTCTAAGATGTTCGCCAGTTGGTCGACGATGTCGCGCTTTGCCTGAGAGCTTCCACGCTGACCCAACACTTCCTCGGTGATATGAAGGACAACGTCACCGAGCCCGGCTTTTATCAGGTTCTCCACAACGATTTCTCTCGCCGGTCGCTTTTCCGCTATGAACAATACTCGCTTGCCTTGAGCGACCATAGTGCTGACGATGTTGGTGATTGTCTGGCTTTTCCCTGTTCCAGGCGGCCCCTGGATGACGAGACTGACTCCCTTATTAACCGCCAGGAGAGCCCTTGTCTGCGAAGCATCCGCCGGCACCACGAGGTTTAGTTTCTCGCTGGATACGGCATCATCCAAGTCGTCGTATGAAGGTACAGCCGGTGCCTCACGAAGCTGCTCGGCGTCCCCACAAAATGCCCGCAGAACCGGTTGCTCCATGACTCGCTCGGTAGCCCTATCAAGCTCCCGAAGCAGCGCAATTTTTCTAAAGGAAAAAGAGTCAATTAATACTGCCTCTCCCTGCTCGATACTCCAATGTTCACGATGATTGATCGCGCGGCGCCATGCATTCAGGACCATCTGGGGAGCGAGCTCAGCATCGGGATCAAAACCGATTGTAATCCTGAGTTGTTGTTCAAGAAATGATTCCAATGCCAGATTCGTCTCAATAACGGCATTTTCTTCGAATTTGGCACGTATGGACGTTGCGCTTAAGTCAAGTGTAATAGGAACGAACAGGAGAGGAGAGCGTACCTTGCGAACTTTTTTACCATTAAGTTCAATACTATCCTCTCCGGGCATGGGCGGCCGACTTTCATCAATCCAATTAAGCCACCCGAAGACGGCATAGATAACGTGAACACCTTGTTCGTCCAGGAAAGTGCGCGCTAAATCGGAAAGACGTTTGGCTCGTTTACGGGCCTCCTCGAACGAGCGGGCAGCCTCCATCTCTGGGACTGAAGTAGGTACGAGGACCTTTCGGTCAAGATTAATCTCACCATCTTCCGTCAGATTTTGCCACATATCGGGCTCGCTGCAGTTAACAGTCAATGTAGCGCGAGATGTCCGATAGTACAGCATCCGATTGCGGCCAGTAAGATCTAATAGCTGCCTACGCCACCTTCCGATGCATTCTGGTGCCGCTTTTTCCTCAGGTGTAGCCATATTCTTCCACGTTTGACCGGTGCCGAGTAGAGTTGAGTGGAGTATTACCTCACCATACTATTTGTTCATATAATAACCTTTGTATATAGAGAGGTCAATTGAAAGTGCGTATTTCGGAGTAAAAAAGCCAGGCTTTCGGAGTAAACCGGCCGGCCTTTCGGAGTAAAGTAGGCCACCCTTTCGGAGTAAATCGGCCACCCCCCCGTCGGAGCGGCGCCGGACAATAC
>JBEKDL010000040.1:0-17492 GCA_050014355.1 Dehalococcoidales bacterium
CCCGCCCGCACGCTGCACGGCCCGGCGGAGTTCGCCGCCAGCTATAAAGCCCTCCACGCGCATACGCGGGAAATTTTGGAGCTGCGCGACTTCATGTCCGCGGGCGACCTGGTCTTCGCGGAACTTTATACCGAGTTCCATACCTTTAAGGACGCTGTCTCCAATACCGGCGAGCCGTGGAAAAAGGGCCAGGTGCGCATTATGATTAACTGGGTGATGTATAACCTGGAAGGCGATAAGATGAAACGCATACGCATCGCCCATTTCCGGAATGAAGACCCCGCGGACGCAAAATATGAGTAGCAAACCGTATGTCCACCCTTGTTACCCGCTACTTACTTATGCTATACTATTCTGTTAACTGAATCTCCTGATTCTTACGATTAATATTCTATGGGAGGTTAAATAAATTGCCAGACACAGCTACCATCAAGCAACTCCTCGAGGCCGGAGCGCATTTCCCGCGGATGAAAAGCTACATCTTCACCAAGCGCAACGGCATCCACATTATCGACCTTGAAAAGACCGTCGTCATGCTGGATAAAGCGTGCGCTTTCGTCCGCGAGGTCGTCGCCAGCGGAGACTCGGTCCTGTTCGTCGGGACCAAGAAACAGGCCCAGGAATCCATCAAAGAAGAGGCCACGCGCTGCGGGATGTACTATGTCAATCAGCGCTGGCTGGGCGGGATGCTGACCAACTTCACCACTATCCAGGCACGTATTGACCAGCTGGTGCGTATGGAAGACCAGCAGGCGCGCGGTGAGTTCGGCCGGCTGACCAAGAAAGAAATCCAGAAGCTCAATGATAAAATCGAGCGCTTGAACAGGCAGATGGGCGGTTTCAAGGAAATGACCAGGCTGCCCGGCACGCTTTTCATCGTCGACCCCACTAAAGAGCGGATAGCCCTCGCCGAAGCCAAGCGTATGGGCGTCCCGGTGGTCGCTATCGTGGATACCAACTGCAATCCCGATGAAATCGACCATCCGATTCCCGCTAACGATGACGCTATACGCGCTATCAAGCTCATCTGCAGCAAGATTGCCGATGCCGTTACGGAAGGCAAGGCGGGCCTGGCCACAGTGGTACCGCCAGAAGTAGTTGAGGAAAAGGCGGCCGCGGAAGCCGCGCCGGCAGACACTAAAGAACCGCTCGTTTTCACACCGGATAAGGCGTAAGGAAGGTTCATTGGAAATTACCACGCAAATGATTAAAGAGCTTAGAGCGCAGTGCGGTGCCGGCATCATGGACTGCCGTAGCGCTCTGGTCTTTACTGAAGGCGATATGGAAAAAGCCCTGGCGATACTGAAAGAAAAGGGGCTCGCTAAGGCGCAAAAAAAAGCCGAGCGCGTTACCTTGCAGGGCCTGGTGGAGGCTTATATTCACACTGCCGGACGTATCGGCGCACTGGTGGAAATCAACTGCGAGACAGATTTTGTAGCGCGCACCGATGATTTTAAATGCCTCGCGCACGATATCGCCATGCAGGTGGCAGCTTTAGCGCCGAAATATATATCTGAAACGGATATCCCCGAGGGCACCGAGGTTGACCCGGTGGAAGCCTGTCTTTTGTCACAGCCTTTTATCAAGGACCCCACCAGGACCATCAAAGACCTCATTGTGGAAACAGTAGCCAAAACGGGCGAAAATATCAAGGTACGCCGTTTCACCAGGTACGAATTAAGCAGCCAGTAGCGGTAAAATGCCTGAAGTTAAATACAAACGGGTATTGCTCAAGCTTAGCGGCGAGGCTTTGCGCGGCGGGCAACTCTATGGCATCGATAATACCACACTGGTCAAGATAGCCCGTCAGATTAAACGCGTGGCGCAGATGGGGGTAGGCCTGGGAATTGTCGTTGGCGGCGGCAACATCTGGCGCGGCTCTAAGGCCGAAGCTGAAGGTATGGACCGTGTCACCGCCGACTATGCCGGGATGCTGGCCACGATAATCAACGCCCTGGCCTTACAGGATACTCTTGAGAGAGAGGGCGTAGATACCAGAACGCTATCAGCGCTGGAAATGCCCCAGGTGGCCGAGCCTTTTATCCTGCGGCGCGCTCTCCACCACCTGGAAAAAGACCGTGTGGTGATTTTCGCGGGAGGCACCGGCCATCCTTACATGACGGCCGATACCGCCGCAGCTTTACGCGCTATTGAAATCCGCGCCGAAGTCCTCTTGATGACTAAGAACCAGGTTGACGGCATTTACTCGGCTGACCCGCGTAAAAACCCCGCAGCAAAAAAGTTCGATAGTATCAGCCACCTCGATGCGCTGAAAATGCGCCTCCGGGTTATGGACTCCACCGCCCTGTCCCTCTGCCTCGATAATAAATTGCCGATTATCGTGTTCGACCTTGAGGCGAAGAATGGCTTAATCAAGGCCGTTCGGGGTGAGCCGATAGGTACTCTGGTAACGTGTGAGAGTTGATATGGTAAACGATGTATTTAAAACCATGGAAGATAAAATGAAAACCACGGTCAAGGCTTTCCACGCTGACCTGGCGACCATCCGCACCGGTCATGCCACCCCGGCCCTGGTCGAGCATGTTAAAGTGGACTACGCCGGCGTGCCTACTTCCTTGATACAGTTGGCCGGCATCTCCGCCCCGGAAGCCGGACTGCTGGTTATCCAGCCCTGGGACAAGACCTGTATCCACTCTATTGAAAAAGCCATCCTCAAGTCCGAGCTTGGCCTTAACCCCTCCAATGACGGGAACGTTATCAGGCTGGCTATTCCTCCCCTTAGCGAGGAAAGGCGCCAAGAGCTCATAAAAGTGCTGAACCGCCGTATAGAAGAGCGGCGGGTGTCCCTCCGCAACCAGCGCCACGACGCCCTGAACACGCTCAAGGACATGGAAAAGAACAAGGATATTTCGCAGGACGAGCACAAGCGCGCCCAGAGCCAGGTCCAGAAAATCACCGATGCCTTCATCTCGGAAATTGAAAAGCTAGGCAAGGACAAAGAGCGGGAACTTCTTGAGGTGTAGCGGCTTGGCCGTGCTTTCTCCAGCCAGTCTACCCGTGATGTCTTGAGCGGAACGCTATGGACAATATTATCAATCTTCCCCGCCACGTCGCCTTCATTCTTGACGGTAACGGTCGCTGGGCGGAACAGCGCGGGTTGCCACGGCTGGAAGGGCACCGCGCCGGCGTAAAAAATGTGCGTCCTGTCATCCAGCACCTCAACGAACACGGGATTTCTTTCGTCACGCTTTATGCCTTTTCCACGGAAAACTGGAACCGCCCCACGGAGGAAGTCAATGGCCTGTTCAGCCTTCTGGAAAGCGTTATCTCCAGAGAGGCCCGTGAACTCCATAAAAAAGGGGTCAGGATACTGCACATCGGCCGTGTGGACGGACTGTCTCCAAACCTGCAAAGGTCCATCAGCCGGGGAATTAAACTTACCGAACACAACAAAGGCATGACCCTCGTTTTTGCGTTTAACTACGGCGGGCGAGCTGAAATAGTTGACGCGGCGCGTAAATTCATCGCGAGCGGAGAGCCGGTCAATTCGCTGGATGAAAAATCATTCGCGAAATACCTTTACACTTCCGGTCTGCCGGACGTCGACCTCGTTATCCGGACGGGCGGCGAAATACGCACCAGCAATTTTTTAATCTGGCAGGCAGCCTACAGCGAGTTGTACTTTACCCCGGTGCTCTGGCCGGATTTCAACGAGGTCGAGCTGGATAAGGCTCTGGAGGCTTACAGCCAGCGGCAGCGGCGCTTCGGGGGCCTTTAAAAGCAGGCGCTATGCTCAAGAAAAGGCTTATCACAGCGTTATGGGGCATCCCTCTGGTCGTCCTCGCGGTCTGGTTTTCCAGGCCCGAATATCCCTTCCCCCTCTTTACCGTGCTGGCCGCCGTGTGCGGACTGCTGGCGGCATATGAGTTCTATCGGATAACTGGCGTCCTGAAGAATCCGGCGCTCACCATTTTCGGCCTGGTCTGGACGCTGTTTTTCATCGTCCGGCCGCATTTCACCTGCGCCCAGTCTCTCCCGATTATTATCTCGTCCGGCATAGTTCTATCATTAACGTTGCTCGTTTTCCTGCCCCAAAAAGAAGGCCTTTTCAGTCAGTGGGCCTGGACTTTGGCCGGAACTTTTTATGCCGGCTGGCTGTTGAGCTTACTGGTAACGTTGAGGCTGGATTCCGGCAGGAACTGGCTGTACCTGGCATTATTGGCGACTTTCGCCTCCGATACCGCCGCCTACTTCATCGGCAAAACATTCGGCCGGCGAAAACTCGCCCCGAACATTAGCCCCGGCAAGACCCGTGAAGGCGCTATCGCCGGCGTCATCGGCGCCGTGATTATCAGCCTGTTTTTTACCCTCAATACGCCTTTGCAGCTTCCCATTGCTTACTGGCAGGCAATTATCCTGGGCGCGCTAATCAGCTTTTTCGGGCAAATCGGAGACCTTGCGGAATCGCTGCTTAAGCGTAACGCCGGCGTGAAAGACTCCGGCACTCTCATGCCGGGGCACGGCGGCCTGCTGGACAGGATTGACAGCGTCGTCTTCGCCGGGGCGGTGGTCTATTTCTTTGTCTTGATGCTAAAATAGCGTGTTTTTCACACCGTAGTTTCCGTGTCGCTCGATACCTGAAGACGGTTTTGTCAAAATGGCCCCGGATATGAAACAAAATGGATAAATTGAATAACCACGCTTTAAAACTGGGAATTAAACTCACTCACGCGCAGCTTGAGCAGTTTGAGACCTATTACCGTGAACTGGCCGACTGGAATGAGAAGATTAATCTGACTAGCATTACTGATTATGAAGAGGTCCAGGTTAAACATTTCCTGGATTCTCTGACAGTAATATTAGCTATCAAGGACGAAGATAAAGCGCGGTCGCTACGCGTTATCGATGTAGGTACGGGGGCAGGATTACCCGGAATCCCGTTAAAAATCGCTTTTCCCGGATACACGCTATCGCTGCTGGAGGCCACCGGCAAGAAAATAAAATTTCTTGAGCACACCGTATTAAGACTCGGTCTAAAAGACGTTGAAATCATCGCCGGTCGCGCTGAAGAAGTCGCGCATAATGCCGCCTACCGCGAAAAATTCGATATTGCATTATCTCGCGCGGTGGCCTCGCTGCCGGCTCTGGTGGAACTGGCGCTGCCTTTTTGCGCTATCGGGGGATATTTTATCGCTCAAAAAAAGGGGAATATTCAGGAAGAAATCGAGCAGTCGGCTAAAGCCATCGACCTGCTCGGCGGCTGCCTGCGAGGAGTGAAGCCGGTGGAGCTTGAAGGACTTGGCGATGAAAGAATCCTGGTGATTATCGATAAAGAAAAACCCACGCCGCCAGCCTATCCCCGCCGCCCCGGTATGCCCGTGAAACGACCGCTTTAGCTATCGGCGCCAAGCTTAGTCTGCAGGCGCTCGATAAGCTGGGTACACTCCTTATCTTTGCGCCAGCGCCCGCCGTAGAGCCGCAGGCCTTTTATCGTATCTCTGACCTTTTTTTTTCCGGCGTCCGAAGCTTCCAGTAGCCGGTAAGCGTCCTGCTTGTACTTCTTCTTTGTTTTGGCATCAATCCTGGAAATCCCTACCAGCGCCAGGACCAGCACAATCAGGAACAGAACAATATAAACATAGTCCATAATCGTAATTTAATCACATTTTATATTGTCCGTCAAAAAAGGGTTCTGTTTGCTTGTGGTTGATTCATAGTTTTCACCTATGGTAGAGTTATCGGCATGAAGTGGATATTGTACCGATGGTTTATTGGAGCTTTGCCCGTTGCTTTTATTGTCGGTTTGATATGCTATTTCGGGTTTCATTGGGCTAATAACGGTGCGGGGATGGTTGCTGCTATTGTTATCTCTGTCTTTATCATATATCCTTTGATTTTGTGGCTTATATGGCATCAAAAGAATAAACCGAGAAAACAATCTGGGGATAACAGTTGATGGGTCACCTAACGTACTAAAGAATCGTCCTATCATCTTCACCCCCTTTGTCTATTTTACAGATTTATAACTTTCCACCATGAGTAAACAGAACCCAAAAAAACGCTTATTGCTAACCCTTGCCAACCGTAGTAGAATTATACTGACAACCTGATGTAACCAGAGGAGGCGGTAATGGAAACCGGCACATGGAAAGTTAAAACAGGCCTGGCCCAGATGCTCAAGGGCGGCGTTATTATGGACGTGGTGACCCCGGAACACGCCAAAATCGCTGAAGAAGCCGGGGCCTGCGCGGTAATGGCGCTGGAGAGAGTGCCGGCGGATATCCGCAAAGCCGGCGGCGTGGCGCGTATGGCCGACCCCACCGTTATCGAAGCGATTATGAAAGTGGTCTCCATACCGGTCATGGCCAAGTGCCGCATCGGACACTTTGTCGAGGCGCAGGTGCTCCAGGCCATGGGCGTCGACTATATCGATGAGTCCGAGGTACTTACCCCGGCCGACGAAAACTTCCATGTCTGGAAACACGATTTCAAAGTCCCGTTCGTCTGCGGCTGCCGCGACCTCGGCGAGGCCCTGCGCCGCCTTCACGAAGGAGCCGCCATGATACGCACTAAAGGCGAAGCCGGCACCGGCAATATCGTGGAGGCTGTCCGGCACATGCGGGCCGTAAATGACGGCATCAAGCAGGTGGTGAACACGCCGGACTCTGGTCTTAAAGACCTGGCGGATAAATTCCGGGTGCCTGTCGACCTGGTCAAAGAGGTTAAAAAGCTGGGCAAGCTGCCTGTCGTCAACTTTGCAGCGGGCGGTATAGCCACTCCAGCCGATGCCGCTCTGATGATGCAGCTCGGGGCGGAGGGTGTTTTTGTCGGCTCGGGGATATTCAAGTCGAGCAGCCCGGCGGTCAGGGCTAAGGCCATTGTCCAGGCTACCACGCATTACCAGGACGCGGCCATCATCGCGGAGGTGTCCAAGAACCTGGGCGAGGCCATGATGGGACTCGATATCAAGCAAATCCCCGAGGAGGAACTGCTCGCCAAGAGAGGGTGGTAAATCCCATGTCATTGCGAGCGAAGCGTGGCAATCCCAATCATCAGACTAAACTTATAATGGAGATTGCCACGTCGCCTTCGGCTCCTCGCAATGACAACTAAAATGATATTTCAAAGAGGATGAAAAACAAATGAAAATCGGTGTCCTTGCATCGCAGGGAGCCTTTATCGAACATATCAAGATATTAAACAAACTGGATACCGAAGCCGTGCCCGTCCGTTTACCCGGGGAACTCAAAGGGTTGGACGGGCTGATTATTCCCGGCGGTGAAAGCACCACTATCAGCCGCTTGATGCATGCCTACAACCTGATGGAAAAAATCGGCGCTATGGCCGGGAAAGGTCTCCCCCTGTTCGGCACGTGCGCCGGGATGATTCTCATGGCCAAGCATATCTCCGGCAACGGCTCGCCGTCTCTTAACCTGATGGACATCAGCGTAAAGCGCAACGCTTTCGGGCGGCAGATAGATAGTTTTGAAACAGAGATAGCGATACCGGCCCTGGGTAAGGCGCCTTTCCATGCGGTATTCATCCGCGCTCCGGTCATCGAGCGTTGTGACCAGGGCGTGGATATTTTAGCCCGCCTTAAAGACGGCACGATTGTCGCTGCCAGAGAGGACAAAATGCTGGTGGCGGCTTTCCACCCCGAATTGACCGATGACACCAGGTTCCATCAATACTTCCTTGATATAGCTTCCGGTAAAAATTAGTGCCTCCGGAGTGATGATAGTGCAAAAAACAATCACCGATGATATGGACGCCCTGTTCGACGTGTTGCCGCCCCACATTAAAAAACCGCTGGTGCTGCAGCCGGACATCAGCGAGCTTCTCGAAGTGGTGCTCGACCTGGGACGTCCGCCGGAAGCGCGTTTCCCCAAACGTGAAATAGAGCTTGATAGCCGGGAAATCGAGGAGGCAGACATCGATTACGTCGTGGCACGTATCAGCGCTTTCGGCGATGACAACCGCGCCGGCATCGAGCGCACGCTGCACCGCATCTCGGCCATCCGTAACCGGCGCGGGCGCGTCGTTGGCCTTACCTGCCGCGTGGGCCGCGCCGTCTTCGGCACGATTAAAATTATCGAAGACCTGGTGCAGTCCGGTAAAAGCGTCCTCCTGCTGGGACGCCCCGGCGTAGGTAAGACCACCATGCTGCGCGAGGTCGCCCGCGTCCTGGCCGACAACGCCAATAAGCGCGTTATAATTGTGGACACATCTAATGAAATCGCCGGTGACGGCGATATTCCCCATCCGGCCATCGGCCATGCCCGCCGGATGCAGGTAGCCACCCCCAGTCTGCAGCACGCCGTGATGATAGAGGCGGTGGAAAACCACATGCCCGAGGTCATCGTCATCGATGAAATCGGCACGGAGCTGGAAGCTACCGCGGCGCGAACGATAGCCGAGCGCGGCGTCCAGCTTGTCGGCACCGCCCACGGCAATACCCTGGAAAACCTGATTGTGAACCCCACCCTCGCCGACCTTATCGGCGGGATACAATCGGTTACCCTCGGGGACGAAGAGGCCCGCCGCCGCGGCACGCAGAAATCGATACTGGAGCGCAAATCTCCGCCCACTTTCGATATCGTCGTCGAAATTCAGGAACGGGACAGGTTGGCCATCCACCCGGATGTCGGCGAAGCGGTGGACGCCCTCCTGCGCAATACCCCACCACCCACCGAACTCCGCTGGCTCGACGAACAGGGAGAAGTCAGGATAGAAAAGACGGGCATGGAAAAGGCTAAAGCTAAAGAAAAACTGGGCAGCCGGGAAGATAGGAAGCCGAAGCTGTACCTCTTCGGCGTGAACCGCTCCCGTCTGGTGCAGGCCGGGCGCGAGCTGAATTTAGACCTTGATGTCGTCGATAACCTGCGGGAAGCCACGACGCTCGTCACCTCCAGGAACTATTACCGGCGCCGCCCGCAAAAAGTCAGGGACGCCGAGGCCGCCCACCTGCCCGTGTACGTTCTCCGGGGCAATACCCCGCCCCAGATTCGCCAGATGCTGAACAACCTGTACTCGCTACGCGAGAATGACAGTTCCGATTCTTTTAAGACCGCTCTTTTAGAGGCGGAAGAGGCGGTGGAGCAGGTCCGGGAAGGCGAAGATGCCGTCGAGCTCTCGCCGCAGAGTTCCTACATACGCCGTCTCCAGCACCTTATCGCGCAAAGGAGCGATTTGACCTCCCGCAGCTTCGGCAAAGAGCCGGGCCGCCGGGTAAAGATTTATAAAGAGAACACCAGGTAATAATTCCCGGAAAAGGAGCCGATGGCGCCGTTATTTATTACCTTTGAAGGGGTGGAGGGCTGCGGCAAGAGTACGCAGTCGCGGCTGCTTTACCGGCGGCTTGATAAACTTGCCATTCCGGCGCTATTGACCCACGAGCCCGGGGGCACCCCTCTCGGCGAAAAAATCACCCGCCTGCTTAAATCGGCGAAAGGTACTGATATTTCACCGCTCTCGGAGCTTCTTTTATTCAACGCCTCACGCGCCCAGCATTTAGAGGAGATTATCCGCCCTGCTTCAAAAGAAGGCAAGGTCGTTATCTGCGACCGCTTCACCGATTCAACTATAGCCTACCAGGGCTACGGGCGCGGTATAGATTTAGATACGGTATTCACCGTCAATCGAATTGCCACACAGGGGCTCACTCCCGATTTGACCATATTGCTAGATGTCCCGGTTGAAAAAGGGCTGTCCCGCAAACAGGGCGATAGGCCGGACCGCTTTCATTCCGAACAATTGAACTTCCACCGCCGCGTGCGCGATGTATTCCTTAAGCTGGCGGAGGAAGCACCGGGACGTTGGCTCGTTATCGATGGTACACAAAGCAAGGATAAAATAGCCGTGATTATCTGGGAAAAGATAAGCAGTTTACTTTCAAAGTAAGCCTAAAGGGGAGTAACGTTGAATAACGCCCGCCGGAAACCCTCTTTAGCCGAGGAAAAAGCCCTCCGCGCGGAAGGTTATCGCCTCATTGCCGGGGTGGACGAGGTGGGGCGGGGCGCTTTAATGGGGCCGGTGGTCGCCGCGGCTGTCATCATGCCGGAAAATATCAAAGCCCGCTGGAAAAGCCGTGTCAGGGACAGTAAACAGCTCACCCCAAAAGCGCGCGAGTCGCTTTTTCCCTTTATCCAGGAAACCGCTGTCTCCCTGGGGATAGGCTCGATGGCTAATGATGTTATCGATACCATAGGTATCGCGCGCGCCACGTGCCTGGCCATGATTGACGCCATCAATCAGCTTGCGCCGCAACCCGAGTTCCTGCTTATCGATTTTGTAAAACTGGACTTAACCATACCGCAAAAAGGCATTATCGACGGCGATAGCCTGTGTTTTTCCATCGCCTGCGCCTCGATTATCGCCAAAGTCACCCGCGACCGCAAGGTGACGGAGATGGACCGGGACTATCCGGGCTACGGTTTTGCCAGCCACAAAGGCTACGGCACCAGGGAGCACCTCGCCTGCCTGCGGGAAAAAGGCCCCTGCCCTCTGCACCGCCGTTCTTTCCAGCCCGTAAGTGATATAATACAGGAGATAGGTGCATGATGAAGCGGCGTGAAACCGGCAACCTGGGTGAACAGCTAGCCTGTGATTTCCTCGGGAAGAACGGCTACCTGATTATCGAGAGGAATTTCCGCTGTCCCGGCGGTGAAGTCGATATTATCGCCCGGCAGAAGGAAACGCTGGTCTTTGTGGAAGTCAGGACGAAAAGCAGCCGGTGGTTCGGCAGCCCGGAAGAATCGATCACCTCCACCAAGATGGAAAAGCTCCGCAACGTGGCCGCTTACTACTGGCAGAACCACACGAATCTTCCCGAATCCTGGCGTATCGATGTCGTCGCTATCGAGGTGAACGGGCGTGGGCGCGTCTCCCGTATCGAGCTCGTCGAAAACGCCGTCTGCGATAGATAAAATATGAAATCGCCGTCCAGCAACGTTTTACGCATCATCGATGCGAGCCTGAACCGCATTGGTGAGGGGCTGCGCGTCCTCGAAGAATACGCCCGTTTCTCCCTCAATGATACCGCTTTAACCCAGCAGCTGAAAAACCTGCGCCATAAGCTCGTGCGCGTCGATGCCAGAATGCAGACGCAGCTTCTCCGGGGGAGGGATTCCCAGGGAGATGTCGGCGCGGACATGGAGGTCCCGGGCGAAAGCAAGCAGCGGGATATAGCGGGGACGATATCTGCCAACGCCCGGCGTGTCCAGGAGTCCCTGCGCGTAATGGAGGAGATAGCTAGAGACCCCGACCTCAACCTGGAGACAGATGCGTACAAGAAAGCCCGGTTCGACCTTTACACGGTGGAGAAAGAGCTCCTCACGCGAATGCTCCGGAAGGACAAACTTAAGCGGCTGGCCGGTCTGTACGTCATCATCGATATCGCCTTTTTAAGTGGGCGGAGCATCGCCCGGGTCGCTATGGAAACCATCCAGGGCGGGGCAAAAGTGATACAGCTGCGGGACAAAGAGCGCCCCACCAGAGAATCCCTCATCTCCGCTATGGAGTTGCGGGACATCTGCGCGCAGCACAATATCCTTTTCATCATTAACGATAACCTGGAAGTAGCTCTCGCCTCCGATGCCGATGGCCTGCACGTTGGTCAGGACGATTTACCCGTCAACGTTGCCCGCCGCCTGCTGCCCGCGGATAAAATACTGGGCTGCTCGGTGCGCACACTCGATGAAGCAAAAAGGGCCATGGTTGAAGGCGCGGACTATCTGGGCGTTGGCGCCATTTACCCCACTGCCACCAAACAGACGGAAGAGGTTGTCGGTCCAGACAGATTAAAAGAAATAAGGAGAGCCCTGGACTTACCGCTGGTGGCTATCGGCGGCATTAACCAGTCTAACCTGAAGACCGTCATGAAAGCCGGGGCCGATGCCGCGGCGGTCATCAGCGCGGTGATGGGCGCCGGGGATGTTGAAAAAGCGACACGTCAACTCGTTGAAATTATCGGGGGAGAGCATGCTAAATAATCTGGATTCAATTTCCAATCAAGCCCGCCTGGACTTATCCGCCAGGGACGCCGCCCGGGAAAAAATGCTACCGCTTTGCCGCGAGGTTATCCGGTGCAGCGGTAACGCTATCCGGGCGGTACACCGCCAGGACTATCATCTGGCAGGAGAACTGCTTATCACCGCGCGCGGGCACCTCTCGGTCGCAGAGAAGGCCGTCGATGCTTTCAGCGAGCTTGGCAGCACCGGCGCGGTCAGGGATGCCCAGAAAGAGCTCGCCGAGGCGCATATCACGTTGTCCGTGGTCACCGGCAAGCCTCTGCCCGGGCCAAAAGAACTGAACGTCGATACCTCGGCTTACCTCAACGGCCTCGGCGAGGCTGTCGGCGAGCTGCGGCGCTATATGCTCGACGCCATGCGTAAAGGCGACCTTTCCCGCGGGGAAGAGCTGCTTACCATCATGGACGATATCTACAGCGTCCTGGTCACCATCGATTTCCCGGACGCTATCACCGGCGGCCTGCGCCGTACCACCGACATGGTGCGCGGTGTGCTGGAAAGGACGCGCGCCGACCTTACCCTGGCCATGCAGCAGAAAGCGCTGGAGACCAGGCTGGCCGGTCTGAAACCTGCAGAATTGGTGCCTCATGAACCGTCCCACGAGGAAACAGAGTCAGCCGAAATACCCGTTTCTCATCCTGAAGAACTGGAACTGACCGGCACCGAGCAGGCAATTTACCAGGCTCTTTCCGCATGGAGGACCCGTAAGTCCAACGAGGAAAGTATCGCGCCGTACATTATCGCGCATAACTCTGTGCTTAAAGAGATTGCTAAACTGCGCCCCACCACACCGCGCGAGCTATACGCTATTAAAGGCTTCGGGGAGAGAAGGGTCAATAAGTACGGCAAGGAAATAGTCGCCGTCATCAATAGCGATTATTAGCTCAAAACCTGAAGCTCAAAACCATAACGCAAAGTCAAAATTAGAGGTAGTACGATGGACAAACTATTAGGTGGCAAAGTGGCCGTAGTCACCGGTTCCGGGCAGGGAATCGGGAGGGCCATCGCTATCGGTCTGGCCGGGGCCGGCGCTAAGGTCGTTACCAATAACCGCCAGCCCAGCTCCACCGGCCACGCTATTTTAACCGAGGCGCAACTCGCCTCGCTCGATAAAAAGAAACGGGAGCGCTTTCAGAAGGAGACCGAGGCCATCAGCGGCGACGCCGAAACGACCGCGCAGTCGATAAGAGAAGCCGGCGGCGAGGCCATCGCTTTTTTCGGAAATATCTCCGACTTCGATGTGGCCGAAAAACTCATCCGTACCGCCGTCAATAAATTTGGCGGGATAGATATCCTGGTGAATGTTGCCGGCGCTTTCGGTTTCAGCCCGCTCGAAAAGATGACTGAAGAGCTCTGGGATAAAGTCACTCTCGTCAAACCCAAGGGGTATTTCAACACCATCCGCCATGCCGTGCCTTATATGATGAAGCAGAAATGGGGACGCATCATCAATGCCACGTCTCGCGCTTTCCTGGGTGATGTTATCAAGCACGCCGAGTACTGCGCCGCTAACGCTGGGGTGGTGGGATTGACCAAGGCGGTGGCGATAGAAATGCGGGAGCATGGCATTACCTGTAACGCTTTTTCGCCGTTCGCTAAGACCCGCGCCGATTATGAATTGAGGACCTATTCAGAGGTCTCGGAGGACAGTCCGTGGATAGGACGGAGACTTGGCGACGGAGGCACTCCTTCATTCGTCGCCCCCACCCCCGACTACATTGCCCCCTTCATCTGCTATCTGGCTTCCGATGCCGGGGCCGGCATCAGCGGTTCAGTCTTCGCGCTGGGCGGTAACAGCATCGGGCTTTACTCGGAGCCGGTAATAGCCAGGAACCTGGTCAAATTCGGGGAAGGCCCGTGGACACTGGATGAGCTGATGCAGCAGGCGCCGCGAGGACTGTTTACAGGCTATCAAAGTCCGGCGTGGCACACTTACCAGTAGTCACTTTGTCATTGCGAGGAGCGCAGCGACGTGGCAATCTCAATCATGGATTTTATTCAAGATGGGTATTGCCACGCTATCGCTCGCAATGACAAATCACATCTTTACCTCGGCGCGTAAATGGACGACCTCGGCTGTTTTTCCATCGCCTTGGCCAGCGTGGTCACCGGGCCATACATCATGCAGGTAGCCTGGCAGTGCTTGACGCAGGCGGGCTGGTCGCCGCTTTTTGTCCTATCAGCGCAAAGGTCACAGAACCTGGTGGTCACCGGGATGAAATCGGTGTGCACCTTATCCGGTCCCACCGTGACCAGCTCATGGACCTTGATGCCGACCATGCCGTCGGTGTAGTTATGCTCCTGCTTACAGGCGACCTCGCAGGCATGGCACCCGGTGCACCAGTCGTATTGTATTAATAAGCCGTTTCGAGGCATAGCTGCTCCTTTCAGTCCTTAATCTTCACCACGCGGCAGATATTGGAGCGGTAGTTCGTCCCGCCGAAGCCGGACTTGGCCTGGTTGCCCATCGAGGTCAGGTTGTTGATATTGTGGTCCCAGGTGCTGAAAAAGTTCGGAGCTTTGCCGTCAGTTTCCGGGAGCCACCACCCGTGGGGACACGTGACAACTTTCGGGTGGGAGGTGGGGGTCACTTTAGCGCGGAATTTCACCCTGCCGCGCGGGTTCTCGATGTAGACCCATTCGCCGTTGGCGACGCCCAGCGACGCCGCGGTCTTATCATTGATTTCCACGATGGGGTCAGGGTCGAGTTCGCGGAGCCACGGTATCATGCGGTGCTCGGAGTGGAAGAATACCGGCGAGCGGCGGCCGGTGGTAAGGATGAGCGGATACTTCTTGAACAATTCCGGGGTTGAGACGGGGCCTTCTTTCGGCTCCTCGTAATAAGGCAGCGGGTCGAGCCCCCATTCCTCGTAACGCTTGGCGTACAATTCGACTTTGCCGGTCGGCGTGTCGAAGCCTGGCTTGCCGTCAGCGCGGAGCAGCCCTTTTTCGTAGCGGTAATAAGGGCGGGTATTGTGTCCCGGCGGCGGGAACTCCCAGCCGCCCTTGGCCTTTAGTTTCTCGAAATTAGTGTTGCCGTCCTTTAAACGGTCATCGATAAGTTCTCTGACCGTGTTGAACTTGACGGGGGTGGTGGCCAGTCTCTTGGCCATCTCCAGGTTGATTTCCCAGTCCGATTTGCCTTCGCCCACGGGTTCGATGGCTTTAACGGATACGCCGAGGGGCGTCCACCAGGAGCGGAAGCTCTCTTTTTCACAGATAGTGACGGCGGGGAGGAAGATATCCGCCAGCGCCATCGTGGTTGGGTTCTGGAAGAGGTCAACGCAGACGATGAAATCGAGTTTTTTCATGGCGTTATAGTGCCGCTTGGGGTCGGCGGCCTGCCCGCCGATGATGTTGGAGGTCTGTATCCAGGCGCCTTTGACCGGGTAGGGCTTGCCCGTCTCCATCTGCTCGATGAGCACATCGGGCTGCACCCAGCCGCGGAATTTTTTTATCATGGGGTAGTCGTTAGCGCCTATTCTCTTTTCGTTCAGCTTGGTGACGAGTTCTGCGCCGTAGAGCTTGGTAAGCTCGGCGGAGCTGAAAGGATAGGTGGTAACGCCGTGTGAGTTGCGGGCGATGACGTTGCCGCCGGGGTTATCGATATTGCCGGTGATGGCCCAGAGCTGGTTAATGGCCTGGGCAACGACGCTGCCGGCCGGCATGGCGTCCACCGGCTCACCCCACTGGATAGCCGAGGGCTTGTTTTTAGCGTAGAGACGGGCGGCCTGGATGATAAGCTCCTTGGGCACCCACGAAATTTCGGCGACCTTTTCCGGCGGGTACTCCTGCACGCGTTTCTTCAGTTCATCAAAGCCGTAGCACCACTTCTCGACGAACGCTTTATCGTAGATGCCTTCATTGATAATGACGTTGAGCATGCCGAGGGCAATGGCGCCGTCGGTGCCGGGACGGTTCTGTAGATGTAATTCGGAACGGCTGGTAAACCAGGTGGCGCGGGGGTCGATAGTGATGAGTTTGGTACCCCGCTTCATGCAGTCGATAATCCAGTGACCGTAGAAACCGTCATGGCAGCCGGCGGTAAAATTCTGCGCCCAGATAATGATGTACTTGGGCGGTGTCCATTCCTTCGAGTCGTAGCGCTTTTCGAGGAACTGTGAGCAGTCCGCCACGCTGTAGTGCCCTTGAGTCGCGAACATGGCGCCCAGCCTTGGAGTATAGCAGGCATGGCCCGCCAGTCCCACCTGCACCCAGTTGGGGCTGCCGTAGGCGTACATCAGGAAGGTAATCGGCCCGCCGATGTCCCGTCCCGTGCCCTGGCAGAAAATGACCGATTCAGCGCCGTACTTGGCGCGGATGTCCTTGAGTTTAGTCTCGATAGTGCCATAGGCTTCGTCCCAGGTGATTTGCTGCCATTTGCCTTCGCCCCTCTCGCCCACCCTTTTTAAAGGATGGGTCACGCGGGCGGGGTGGTATATGTACTGCGGAATGGCCAGGCCCTTGGCGCAGAGCCGCCCCTGGTTGAAGGGATGGTTTTTATCGCCTTCCACCCGGGTGACTTTACCGTCCTGGACATAAATTTCGCAACCGCAGCCGCCGTGCGAGCCGCAGCCGGCCGACCAGAGAGTCGATAGCGTTATCTTCTCTTTGCCTCTAGCCATGCACAAGCTCCTTTCTGAAAATAAAAGTTGAAATCGCCGACAGTTTATCTTAATCGTTTTTGAACGTGCGTGTCAAATCTTTGTGATTGTTATGTCAACTATATTGTACCTTGAAATAGACCTCCAGTACGAATAAAATATACGTGTATCTTAATAAGGAGGTTCGTTATGAGTTCGAAGGATATCGAGAAAAGACTACAGGTCGTCGAGGATATATTGGCAATTGATAAGCTGGAAAAAGTCTATGGCTATTACCTGGATAACGGCCAGAACGGGAAAATAGTCGACATGTTTTCAGACGATGCGGAGTCCGTGGAGATAACCGACCGCGGCGTTTTCAAGGGGAAAGAGGGCATCCGCCGGTTTTTCCTCCGCTACCTGGAAAACAGCGGTCAGGCCGATTTAAAGGACTTCCCGCACGGCAGACTGCTCATCCACCAGCAGCACCAGGGTGTTATCGATGTCGCGCCGGACGGCAAGACCGCTAAAGGCAGATGGTACCTGATTATGATTCAGGCCTGGCCCGTAGAGGGGAAGGAAAGGTCGGTCATCGGCCACGGCGTGTATGAGAACGAATTTATTAAGGAGAACGGGACCTGGAAGTTTAAGAAAATGTTCATGAGCCTCAACTTCCGCTCGCCCATAAGCGAGGGCTGGACGACCACCCCCGTGATATCCGCCGGGCGCTCGCCGCTTTCCGATGCGCCGCCGACCGCTTACCATCCCTACCCGGATATGAAGATGGTGCCGTTTCACTGGGAGTAAGCTGTTGACAGCGTTAAATAATTAGAATAAAATAATCATACGTACATACGTCTATACGTCCGGAGGTATCTATGAGCAGGAAGATGACTGTCGTGTTTCATGACGAAGATTT
>JBEKDL010000041.1:0-16759 GCA_050014355.1 Dehalococcoidales bacterium
TTTGAGTTTCACTCACGCATGAAATCAGGCGAGATACGCATAGGTTTAAGTTCCGCCGAGGTCATGAGCATCGCGGGTGAGCCGTGCCGTATTATAGTGATAACCGATATTACCGAGCGCAAGCGGGCAGAGGAAGCGCTACGGCAATCTGAGGAAAAACTGCGCCTGATGTTCCAAGCAGTCAGCGAGGGAATAGCGATTATTGACCTACAAGGTGTCATCATCGATTGTAATGAAAGAGCTGTTAGCCTGTATGGAGTTAGTTCTAAGGAAGAGATTTTAGGGAAAAATTGCTTTAATTTTATTGACGAACGCGAACGCGAAAAAGCAGCGGCAGATATACAAAAGCTTATAGCTGGAGAGGCGCCTAGGAGTATTGAGTTCAATATCACTAAGGCTGACGGCTCCAGATATGATACTGAAGCAACCACCAGTTTGATTAAGGACGCCTCTGGTAACCCAACTGGCATCATCGCCATCATAAGAGATATTACCGAGCGCAAGCGGGCAGAGGAAGGGCTGAGGGAAAGCGAGGAAAAGTATCGAACGCTGTTTGAATCGGCGGCTCAGGGGATACTTATAGCCGATACCGAAACCAAGAAATTCAAAGACGCCAATCCAGCCGTTTGCACAATGTTGGGCTATAGTCAAGAAGAATTGGTAAAAATGGATGTAGGTGATATTCATCCTAAAACCTCACTAGAGCTTGTACTTGCTGATTTTACTGCCCAAGCAAGAGGGGAAAAGATATTGTCGACTCTTCCCTGTTTGAAAAAGGATGGCACCATAATCTATGCGGATATCAAAGCTGCCAAAGCCATCATCGATGGAAGAGAGTGTAACGTTGGTTTCTTTACCGATATCACCGTACGCAAACAGGCGGAAGAAGAACTGAAGCAGGCCCTGTCCAACATGGAGCAGTCTAACCTCCGTCTGGCCGCCACAAATAAAGAGCTCGAGACTTTCAGCTACTCCGTCTCCCACGACCTGCGTTCGCCGCTCCGGAGTATCGATGGCTTCAGTCAGGCCCTGCTGGAAGATTACGCGAATAAACTCGATGCTACCGCCCAGGACTACCTGAAACGACTGCGTAACGCCAGCCAGAAAATGGGGGAACTCATTGACGGTATGCTAAGGTTATCACGCCTATCCCGGAGCGAACTGCACCTGGAGCGCATCGACCTGGGTGCCCTGGCCATCGAGATCGCCACCCGGTTACGGGAAAGCCAACCGGAGCGGCAGGTGGAATTTGTCATTGGTGGAGATTTGACAGCTAACGGAGACCCGCAGCTGCTCCACACTTTATTGGAAAATCTCCTCGGTAACGCCTGGAAATTCACCGGCAAAGTGCCGCGCGCCATTATAGAGTTCGACGCCATCCAGAGCAATGGGCAAAAAACATTCTTCGTCAAAGACAACGGCGCCGGATTCGACATGACTTACGCGGATAAGCTGTTCGGGGTTTTCCAACGGCTGCATGATGCTACCGAGTTCCCCGGCACCGGCATCGGCCTGGCTACGGTACGGCGCATCGTCAACCGGCATGGGGGCACGGTCCGGGCAGAAGGAGAGGTGGGTAAAGGCGCTACCTTCTATTTCACACTCGGCTAAAGGAGAAATACGGTGGGAAGAGACGAAACGATTTTGCTCATAGAAGATAATCCGGATGACGTCGAGCTGACCATGCGGGCCTTCCGCAAGAACAATATCGCGAACAACGTGGCGGTGGCCCGTGATGGCGTGGAGGCCCTGGACTACCTTTTCGGGCGGGGGATTTACGCCGGCCGGAACACCGCGGAAACGCCCCGGCTCATTCTCCTCGATTTAAAAATGCCCAGAATGGACGGCCTGCACGTTCTGGAGCACTTGCGCGCCGATGAACGCACCAGGCTCACTCCGGTGGTCATCCTCACCTCCTCCAAGGAAGAACAGGACCTCGTTAACAGCTACAAATCCGGGGCCAACAGCTATGTGCGTAAGCCAATAGATTTCAATGAATTCCTGGAAGCCGTACACCAGATAGGGCTTTACTGGCTGCTCATCAACGAGAGCCTCGATAAAAACTGACCGGCAGCCGTTTTAAATGCCGCCAAAAAACCTGAAACCGGGTATCGAAAATGGAAAAAAAGATAATAAAAATCCTACTGATAGAAGATAATCCGGACGACGCCGAACTGATGAAAAGAAGGCTGTATAAGTCCGCCGATGCCAGGTTCGCGGTAACTGTATCCAGAACTCTCCGTGACGGCCTGGACCAGTTGCAGGCAAACAGCCATGACCTGATTATCTGCGACCTCGGACTGCCGGATAGCCACGGGCTCGATACCGTCAACCGGATTCTTACCAAAGCGCCGCATGCCCCCCTGGTAGTGCTCAGCGGCTTCGATGACGAGGCCACGGCGATTAAAGCCGTCCAGGCGGGCGCGCAAGACTACCTGGTAAAAGGTCAGCTGGAAGGCGTTTACATGGAACGCTCCCTGTTTTACGCCATCGAGCGGTCCCGCCTGCAGCGGGAGCTGGAGCAGCACACGCGGGAAATATTAAGCATCCAGGCTAACCTGCTGAAAATCCTGGAGAAAAATGCCGATGCCATCATCGTCGTCGGCGGAGATAAACGCATCCTGTTCACCAACCCAGCGGTGGAGACGCTGCTGGGACTGGCGCAGAAAGAGCTTATCAATCAGCCATTTAAGTACCCGCTGGACGGCGGCAGTTCCGTCGAGATTGAAATCAATCGTCCTGATAAAGCCAGGACTATCGCCGAGATGAGGGTGGTGGACATCACCTGGGAAGGCAAGCCTGCCTACCTGGCTTCGCTGCGCAATATCACGGAACGGAAAAAGGCTGAAGACGCCTGCCGGGAATCAGAAGAGAAATTTTACAAGGTCTTCCGTTCCAGCCCCGAGGTAATTGTAATATCCCGGCTCAGTGACGGCACGATGCTGGAAGCCAACGATACTTTCTTCAACCTCACCGGCTATACCCGTGAAGAGATAATCGGTAAAAAGTCCTCCGAGATAGGAATCTGGGCCGGCGATGAAAACCGCGACGCCATGGCAACGGCGTTAAAAGAACAGGGCACGGACCGATATCAGGAGCGCAAGGTCCGTATGAAATCGGGCGAAATACGCACCTGGCTCTTTTCCGCGGAAATAGCCAATATCAATAACGAACCTTGCATACTTTCCGTGACAACAGACATCACCGAGCGTAAAAAAGCCGAGGAGGCGTTGCGTTTCTCCGATGCCGCCTTCAAGTCCCTCCACGAAAGCGTTATCGCCACAGATACCGAATATGTCATCACCCACTGGAACAAGATAAGCGCCCAGACATACGGCATCGAAGCGTCCCGGGCCATCGGTAAAAAGCTATTGGACGTTATCGAAATAGACGAGACTTACCCCGGTGAGAATGATAAACGGTTCAAGATGCTTGAAGCCAATGGTTATTACCAGGAGGAGCAGATGCACCGCACCAAGCACGGCGAGGTGTGGGTCAATGTAAGCTATCAGGCCATTGAAGACGGCCATAAACGCTACGGCTGGGTAGCGCTGGCCACGGCCATTACCCAGCGCAAGATGGCGGAGGAAGCCCTGAAGCGGAGCGAAGAGAAATACCGCACGATATTTGAGAACACGGGGACAGCTATAGCCATCATCGAAACGGATACTACCATATCCATGGTAAATGACGAGTTCGCCAGAATCACGGGGTGGACAAAAAATAATCTTGAAGGCAAAGTAAAATGGACGGATCTGGTGCATAAGGTAGACCTCGAGAAAATGTCCGAATTCCATCGACTCCGAAGGGAAGGCGCCGCAGTACCGAAGGAGTATGAATTCAAGTTCCATGATAAGACCGGGCATATTAAAGATGCCTCCATAATCGTTTCCTTGATACCAGAGACGAAACAGAGCTTGGTCTCGATGACCGATATCACGGAACGCAAAGAAGCTGAAGAAAAGCTCCGTAAAATCGACCAGATGAAATCCGAGTTCCTTTCCAATGTCTCCCACGAGCTGCGCACGCCGCTCCAGTCCATCAGCGGTTTCACCAAGCTCATCATGAACGGCCAGGTTCCCGACCCCGCCACACGGCAGGAGTTTCTCCAGATAATAGATGAAGAGGCCATGCATCTGGGCAACCTCATTAACAGCCTGCTGGACATGTCGCGCCTGGAGTCCGGGCGGTTCCAGATAAATAAAAAGCTCATGCCGGTCAGGGAATCCATTACCGACCCCGTTAAAAGCTTCTACAGCCTCGCCCGTGATAAGAACATTACGCTCCGGGAAGAAATACCCGAGCGGCTGCCGGACATCGAGGTGGATGACGACAGGCTAAGACAGGTGGTCATCAACCTGCTCGGCAACGCCATCAAGTTCAGCGACCCCGGCGGCAGCGTCACGGTGAAAGTTGAAGAACGGAAAGGCCAGCTATTGTTCCAGGTCTCCGACCGCGGCATCGGTATTTCCGAAGAAGCCAAGCAGCACCTTTTCGAGAGATTCTACCGCGCCGAGGGAGAGATGGTCAGGGGCGGCACCGGCCTGGGAC
The DNA here is from genome assembly GCA_050014355.1 of Dehalococcoidales bacterium. GTDB lineage: Bacteria > Chloroflexota > Dehalococcoidia > Dehalococcoidales > RBG-16-60-22 > Fen-1077. The sequence goes on from JBEKDL010000041.1 coordinate 4,552, forward strand.
TGTACATTTCCAAGCAAATCATCGAAGCCCACGGCGGACGCATCTGGGCGGAAAGCAAACTCGGCGAAGGCAGCACCTTCAGCTTCACGCTGCCTCTCAACGGCAAAGGAGGGAAAGGAAATGACAAAGAAAATCCTGGTCATTGAAGATGACCCGGCGACATCCAGACTGGTTGATTACTCGCTCCGTCACGAAGGGTACGAAGTCATCACGGCCTTCAATGGCCTGGAAGGGTTAAGGAAAGCCGTCGGTGAGTCGCCCGACCTCATCATTCTGGATGTGATGCTGCCGGGTATGGACGGCTTCGAGATATGTCACCGCCTGCGCGCCGATGCCGCTACCGCGCAGCTCCCCATCATGATGTTCTCCGCCAAAGCGCAGGATATCGATAAAAATACCGGCTTAAAAGTAGGCGCCGACGAATACCTGGCCAAACCCGCCGCCCCGGCGGATATCGTGAGCCGTGTGCGCAAGCTGCTGGCGCAAAAACAGAGTGCCGCCGCGCCGCAGGAGAAGGTGAGTGGATAGAGATAATATCAAGCCCCCAATCACGGACAAAGCCGCTAGGAAGACCGTGGGTGACAGGCTCGTGGAAGAAAAGCTCATTACCCCGGAGCAGCTGGAAAACGCCAGTGCGTTTCAGCAGCAACAGGGCGGCCGGCTGGGCGATATATTGATAAAGCAGGGGCTTATCAAGCCCGAGCAGCTGGCTATCGTGCTCTCTATCCATCTCAACCTGCCTCTCATCGACCTGAAACGGCACGTGGTACAGCAGCGCGCCCTGCGCCTCATCCCTGAAGAGATGGCGCGCAAATATACCCTTATCCCGCTGGATATCGTTAACGACTCACTGATGGTCGTCATGGCCGACCCGGAGGACATCCGTACTATCGAAGATATCAAGGCGCAGGCCAGAATGCGCGTTGAAGTTGCTCTCGGCGTACAATCCGATATCGAGCGCGCTATCGACCTCAATTACCGGTCGAAAGACTCCATAGACAAGCAGGTGAGCCAGCTGGCACCGTCCCCTGATACTAAAATCGAGAATGCCGCGCAGCTGGCTGCCAAAACGCCCGTCGCGGAAACGCTCGACCTGCTGATTGACCAGGCCGTCAAAGACAGGGCCTCGGACATCCACATCGAGCCGCAGGAAGACCGGCTCCGCGTCCGCTACCGCATCGATGGCATCCTGCATGATGTCTACTCCTTTCCCCTGAACATCCACGTGCCGCTGCTATCACGCATAAAAATCCTCTCGGAAATGGACATCTCCGAGCAGAGGCGCCCGCAGGACGGGCAGTTCTCCTTCAAGCTGGGGGGAAAAGAGATTGATATCCGCACAGCCACTATGGAAACCCCTTACGGCGAGAGGGCTACCTTGAGAATCCTGGACCGGACGCTGGCGCTTTTCACACTGGCGGAACTCGGCTTTCAGCCGGATGTCCTTCAAAAATACCTGGCGCTTTTAAAGAGTCCTTTCGGGATGATACTCGTCGGCGGGCCTACCGGCTCCGGCAAGACGACCACGCTTTACGCCTCCATCAACGAGCTGGACCGCAATGAGCTCAATATTATGACCATCGAAGACCCCATCGAGTACAGCTTTATGGATATCAACCAGTCGCAGGTGAATGTTAAGGCGGGCATTACTTTCGCCGGCGGCCTCCGTGCGATTATGCGCCACGACCCCAACGTGATACTCGTCGGCGAGATAAGGGACAAGGAAACCGTGACCACTGCGGTGCAGGCCGCGCTGACCGGCCACCTGGTACTCTCCTCGATTCACGCGAACGATGCCATCGGCGTTCTTTTCCGGCTGATGGACCTTGGAGCTGACCCGGCTTCGATTTCCTCGACGCTTATCGGCATCGTCGCCCAGCGCATGGTGCGGCGGATATGCACACACTGCCGCGCCCCCTACCGGCTTACCGATGAAGAGCAGCAGGCCATCAGCGGCGAGCTGTCATCCTCCACCCCGGCTTTCTACCGCGGCACGGGCTGCAACCTTTGTGCCGACACCGGCTACCGCGGCCGGACCGGTATTTTCGAACTGCTGGTCATGAGCGAGACTATCAGGAACATGCTCCGCGACCGCGCCAGCGCCGGCGAAATCAGGGCGCAGGCCGTCAAAGAAGGCATAGTCACGATGCGCCAGGACGGCATGCGCAAAGCGAAAGAAGGAATTACCTCCGTCAGCGAGGTGATACGCAGCGTGTTTTCAATTAATTAACGGATAAAGCTCAAAAAGAGAGCAGATAATAAAACATAATTAAGGAGATAACGAAGTTCATATTAAAAAAACTTAGTGTAATCGGCGATCAATATTTATTTAGGAGGAAAAAATGAAAAAAACTCTAAGTTCGGGGCTGGTGCTAATTATGTTGGTGATGGTGCTTCCATTCCTGGCTTCTTGCAGCGGCATATCGCAGGGAAAATACGATAAAGTGAATAGCGACCTTACCTCCGCTATCGCACAAACTCAAAAATTACAGGGCGACCTGACGGCGAAGGATACCGAGATCAAAGCCACCAGCGCAAAGTTGGGAAAGGCTAAAAATGAAATCGACGTTCTCAACGCCATTTTCATTCCGGCTATAACGGGTGAATTAAATAACAAGTCACAGGATGAGATGGCGAAGATGTTTCTTGTCTGGCGTGACAAAGTCAACATAATCGGAGACCCTGCTCTGACAACCAAATTTCAGGCAATTATCGATGGGGGAGTAGGTGACGCAGCGTCAATGGAATTCTTCCGATATCTCCTTTTAGACATTGAAAAAACGTTAAATTAGCAGCTGTCAATTGTAACCTGATATACGATACACCTTCCCTCTCCCTTCAGGTTGAATCCATCTGGGAGAGGAACTTCGAGGGGATAATGACCTATAAATACACCGCTTACACCACAGGAAAAAAAATAGTCCAGGGTACGCTGGAAGTCGCCTCGGAAAGCCTGGCCGAGGGCGCCCTCTACCGCGCCGGCTACGAACGTGTCCTTAGCCTCAAAGAAGTGACGCCGGGCTTTAGCCTGGAAAAGCTGCTGCCCAGCTTTTTCGGGGTCAAGACACAGGAAGTAATTGATTTCGCCAACCAGCTGTCCACCCTGATAGAATCTGGCATCTCCGCCCTTACCTCGCTGGAGCTGCTGGCCAGGCAAACTTCCCGGAAAGCATTTAAAAAAATAATTACTGCCCTGGCTTCGGAAATCAGGGAAGGTGGCTCGCTCTCGCAGGCCCTGGCGCGTTATCCCAAGGCGTTCCCGGATACCTACCGCCAGTTTATCAGGGCCAGCGAGCAGGCAGGCAACCTGGGAACAGGCCTGAAACACGCCGCCGTTTATACGGAAAAGCAGGCCGCCGCCAGCCAGAAAATCAAACACGCCATGGCCTACCCTGTGTTCGTCCTGCTCATGGCTGCTGGAGTTTCGGTCCTGCTTATCATCGTGGCCCTGCCGCCGCTGGTGAACCTGTTTAAATCGCTCGGCGCCCAGCTGCCCTGGACAACGCGCGGCCTCATCAGCATTACCAGCTTCTTATTCGTTAATAAGCTCTACGTTCTCGCGGTAATTGTTTTGCTTATCGTAACCGTAGCTGTTTTATTGAGGTTCCCTTCCGTAAAAATCGCCCGGGACAACCTCATCTTAAAAATACCGGTAACCGGCACCATCATTACCGAGCGCAGCATGCAGCACCTCTGCCAGACGGCCTCGATGTTGTTGCAGGCGGGACTTCGTTTACCCCTGACCATGGATATTATCATCCAGGGCAACCGCAATCGCATTATTCGCCGGGCGCTGGAACAGGTCAGGGACAGGCTGTTGCAGGGGGAAGGTCTCTCCCTGCCCATGTCGGAAATAGCGCTTTTCCCCCCTCTCCTAGTCGAGATGACCGCCGTCGGTGAAAAGAGCGGCGCCATGGACAGCACGCTGGCGACCCTGGCCGATTACTACGAAAAGAAGGTCGACCGCAGCACCGATGTCTTGATAGCAATGATCGAACCAGCGCTCACCGTGCTGGTGGGCCTGGTGGTTATATTCATTGCGCTATCTGTGATAACTCCGCTGTATTCCATATTGAGGTCGATGCGCTGAAGGCGGCAGCTGGACAGGTCAAGGAATGAATATCCGGCAGGCAATAGCAAAATTTACGCAACGAGGCCAGCGGGGGTTTGGCATCGTGGAAACTCTCGTCGCTGTGGCTATCCTGGGTACATCGGTGACCGCCTTTATCGCCGGCCTTTCGGCGGGCACGGTGGCCACCGGCGCGCAGGACACACTATCGACCAGCCAGGGACTGGCGCAGAGCCAGGTGGAATACACCAAGAGCCGCGCCTATAACGCCGGCGCCGTGACTTATCCGGCTATAACCGTACCGCCGGGATACAACATATCCGCAGTCGTCAGTGCGGTGCCGAATGCCGACGCCAATATTCAGAAGGTTACCGTGACCGTCTCACATAACGGGGAGGCTATCGTGACCGTCGCGGACTACAAGGTGAACCGATGAAAGGGCAAAAAGGCCTGACCATGGTGGAACTGGTGGTCGCTACCGCGATATCCGGGGTTATAGTGACCTTCCTCGGTACCGCTATCTACCAGATATTAAACGTTACCGGCTACGGCAACGACCGCCTTATCGCCGCCCACGAACTGGAAAACGCCGCCTACTGGTTCAACCTTGATGGACAGCAGGCGGCTACCGCCAGCGGCGGTAGCGCGTTGACGCTGATATTCTCGGACAACTCGTCGGTTGCCTACACCCTATCCGGCGCCGAGCTAAGGCGTACTTCCGGTAGTGTATACATGGTGCTGGCGCGCAACATCGCCAGCCTCAACTTTGCCGTCAGCAGCCGTGTCGTCACCATGGCAGTAACATCCACGCCACCGGGACGGTACGCCGTAAGCGCCAACGGGACTTACGAGGTTAACCTGCGTCCCTCGGGAGGCGGCTGATGAAAGACGAACGCGGCCAGGCTTTACCCGTAGCTATCGTGGCGCTGGCCATCGGCGCTCTGGTAGTCGTACCTTTTTTGAGCCATGCAGGTAGCAGCCTCATCGGCTCTAAAGTCCACGGCAATATTCTCGCCGAGCAAAGCGCCGCCGACGCAGGCGTTGAGCACGCTATCTGGAGCCTGACCTGGGGCAACCTGGCCAGGCAATTTACCCACGCCGGAGACCAGGTGAGCTACCAGCTCGAGGAAACCATCAACGGCTTCAATCCTGCCATTACGATTACCGCCAATGTCACTTCTCAAAACGGGACTCTCGGAGATATAGCCAATGCGGTGATAGACACGCTGGTATTCGATAACTCTACTTGCTACCTACCCAGCATGATTATGGTATCGAGTAATATCTGCGCTGTTGCCTACCGCGGGCCAAGCAACCGGGGTTACGTCAAAACTGTGTCCATCTCCGCTAATGGCGATATCGGCAGCTCCGCCATCGATACCCTGACCTTCGATGGCTCCGCCTGCTATGAGCCGAAAATCATTAACGTGGCCACCGGTATTTATGCCATCGCCTACCGCGGCTCCAGCAACCGGGGCTATCTGAAAACAGTGACTATTTCCGCCAGCGGCGTTATCGGCGGTTCCGTCATCAGTACCCTGACCTTTGATTCCTCGTCCTGTTATGAGCCGGCTATCATTAATGTATCCGGTACTATTTACGCCATTGCCTATCGCCAGTCTTCCAACCTAGGTTACCTCAAAACAATGTCCATCTCCACGAGCGGCGTTATCGGCGGTTCCGTCATCAGTACCCTGAACTTCGACACCTCCGCATGCTATACACCCAGCATTATTATGGTATCAAACAACGTCAGCTCTATTACTTATCGCGGGTCGAGTAATAAAGGTTACCTTAAAACAGTATCCATCTCCGCCAGCGGCGTTATTGGCTCCCCGGTGATTAATACCCTTATCTTCGACGCCTCTGCCTGCTATGAGCCGGATATCGTCAATGTATCCGGCAGCACTTTCGCTATCGCCTACCGCCAGTCGGCCAACCAGGGTTACCTCAAAACAATCTCCATCTCCGCCAGCGGCATCATCGGCACCTCGGCGATTGATACCCTGATCTTCGACCCCTCCGCCTGCTATGAGCCTAGTATCGTCTATGTATCAGGTAATGTAGACGCCATTGCCTACCGTGGCTCCGGCAACCATGGCTACCTTAAGACGATGTCCATTGCCGCTAACGGCGATATCGGCGCCTCTGTCATAGATACCCTGCAGTTTGACGCCTCTAATGGCTATGAGCCCGTCATCGTCAAGGTGACCGGCGGTATTTTCGCCATCGCCTACCGCGCTGCTAGTACCCACGGCAATCTTATAACCGTCGGCATTAGCACCCAGACGGCGGTACCAGCGTTATGGCAAATCGTATCTAATGCCGGTAACACCACCATCCGCGCGATGGTCAATACAGCTAACACCACGGCCACGATAGTCTCCTGGCAAATACATTAGAAAAGGAGGTTTAACAATGACTTTCGATTCGACAGTAGTGACCAACATCTTGCTCACCTGCATCGCCCTTGTCAACGTGGTAATCCTGACGATATTTTACGAGTCAACGAAAAATAAAAAGTCATAAGCTAGAAAACGATGAAACTCCGTAAACCGCTCACTGTCGTCCTGATGCTGGTGCTGCTCGCGGTCTACTATATCCTGGGGACGGACTACCGGAAACAGCGCCACGAGAACGCGGCTCTGGCGGCGCAAGTTTCCGGAGCGACCGAACAGCTCGCGCAAATACCAGCACCGCCCGCCGACCTGGAACAGCGCCAGGCCGCCGCCGACGCCGGCCTGGAGGCGGAGATAAACGTGTTTCCGGCAAATTTGAACAGCACCCGCATTGTGAACGATATTCTCAAACTCGCGGAGGCCACCGGCGTTAAGGCGATACCGGTGATAACGCAGCCCTGGACGGTGGTTAGTGTGAACGAAACGGATTACCCCGTTTTCCGGCTGAATATCGATGTGAAAGGCACCTACGCGCAGGTGGCCGGATTTATCAGCCTGCTGGAGAATGGTGAGCCAGCGACATTGGTGATAGAAGACCTGACAATGGAAAGAGTCGATGGGCCTTCTTTAAATGGAAGCGAGACCGGGGACACCGTGCCGGTGGATACTATCCTGAATATCGCTATTTATGCCCGCCCTACGGTGAAGGTTAACGAAAAATGACATACGCCGCTCTGACTATCAGCAACAGCAGCCTTAAAATCCTGTCCGTGCAAGGGAGGCAGGTAAAAAAGTGGGGCAGCCTTGCTCTTAAAGCCGGACTGGTGCGTGACGGGCTGATTATCGGGCCACAGGCGGTCAGCGAAGCTATCGACGAGCTGTTTAAATCGATCGGTATCCGCAAGGAAAATATCGCGGTTAGCCTGGCCGGGTTGTCCCTGACCTACCGGTTCTTAAAGCTTCCCCGCCTGAAGCCTGCCCTCCTTAACGAAGCTATTTTACGCGCCGCGCGGAAAGAAATTTCGCAGCCGCTGGAAGAGCTGTACCTGGCCTGGCAGCCTGTCCCTGGCAAAGGGGACGAGCAGTCTTTCTTTATCGTCGGCGTGCCACGCAACCTTATCGATGCCGCAGTGCAGACTTTTAACCTGGCCGGCATTGAGCCCTACACGCTGGAACTGCAACCGCTGGCCCTGGCCAGGGCGGCCAACCGCCGGGACGCTATCGTCGTCTCCCTTGAGCCCGATTGTTTCAATATCGTCTTCATCGCCGATGGCATCCCCGGTGTGATACATACCGTCAGCCCCAGAGGTGAAGGAGCGACCCTGGAAGACAATATCCGGCGGCTCGCCGATGAACTGACCAAGACCGCCGCCTTCTACCAGGGCAGCCATCCGGAGAGCCGGCTTACCTCCGCGATGCCCCTGCTCCTTACCGGCGAACTAGCCGCAGAAACCGCGACCAGCGCGCTTCTCCAGGCCGAGGTAGACTACCCCGTAGAACCGCTGACCCCGCCCGTGGAATTTCCTGCCGGGGCACCCGTGGCCGTCTACGCTATCAGCGCCGGCCTGGCGCTTAATTACACTTCTCGGAGGACAGCGGCCCGGACGCGGGAAGGCTTTTATGATATCAACGTAAATATTCTATCCGGTAAGTACCGGAAAGTCCGCGGCAAGCCTCTGCCCGCTTTCCAGATGTGGCTGGGTATATTTATAGCAGCTGCCGTTATCTTTCTCTTTCCGCTTCATCAATACATCAACAATCTTAAAAGCGAAAATACCAGCCTGGAGGATGAGGCACACCTGGTCAACCGCAACCTTAATCTGGCCCAGCTCACGGCAGCGGAGACCTCTCAAACGGAGGAGAATATCCGGACGACCGTCAATAGCACCCTGATGCTGAAAACAGTCAATCAGAGCCTGCTGGGCAATAGAGGCGGCTTTACCAGCGATTTATCTGCGGTCACCGCCGGACGACCACCCAATATTAACGCCATCTCAACGGAAATCGATAACCGCCGGATTATCCTGCGCGGTCAAACCGACAGCGTTTTTACCGTGGTCGACTACGCCGCCGCGCTGGAAGCCGTGCCTTTCTTAGACGTACGCATCTCCCGGCTGGATGAAGCTCCTCCGGAGGCAAACAGCGCGGAAAATGCAGCAAGCTCATCGAATGCGACCGGTGCTATCATTTTCGAAATCGTGATAAAAAAATGAAAACCGGAGATAATCAATAATTGATTTATGACATTTAGCACTTTATTACCTTTTTATGGACTCTTGACGAAATCGTCGCGATTGCCTACTATTTAGTAGTAGATAAAATCTCCGGTCCGGTTAAAAACTGCCATGAAAAGCAAAAATGAGTCGGGTGGAAAATCAAACATGAGTAACGTGGAAAAGCGCGACCGGGTAACGTTCGCCCTGAACAAGCGCATCAGGGAGATCCGCTGTCTCTACGACATCGCCAGTATTACCGGCTCGACCTATCTTACCCTGCAGCAGAGGCTCACGGAAATAGTCGGCCTGCTCCCCAGGGCCTTTCAGCACCCTGCGGACGCCTTCGCGCGGATAACCCTCGATAAAAACGAGTTTAAGACGGCCAACTACCTGGATACTGACCGAAAAATTTCCGCGGATATTTTCGTCCAGGGTGTTAAAGCCGGGGCGGTCGAGGTGGGATACGCGCGCGCGGTACCGGGGTCGAAAAACGGGCTTTTTTCTAAAGAGGAAAGGTTGCTACTGGATGCCCTCGCCGAACGTCTGGGGACTGTCGCCGAGCATCGGCAGACGGAACAGCGGATAAAAGAGGAGAGAGATAAGACCCAGCGTTACCTCGACCTCGCCGGAGTCATCTTCGTGGCTATGGACGCAAGCGGTACCGTGACCTTGATTAACCGCAAGGGGTGCCAGGTCCTCGGCTATGAAGAAAGTGAAATCATCGGCCGCAACTGGTTTGAAAACTTTATCCCGGCCAGAATCAAGGACTCGATAAAAAATGTGGCGCAGGACGTGCTCGCCGGTTCCGAAAAAGAGAGCGAATTTTTTGAAAACCCCGTCCTGACTAAAAGCGGCGAGGAGCGTCTGATAGCCTGGCACAACACGGCTTTAAAGGACGATGCCGGCAATATCATCGTGATGCTAAGCTCCGGCGAAGATATCACGGAACCAAAACAGTATCAGGAGTTACTCCAGACGATTTCCGATAGCTCGCCCCTGGGAATCTACATATTGCAGGATGAGAAGCTGCAATATACCAATCTTCAATTTCAGAAGCTTACCGGCTACTCCCTGGATGAACTGGCAGGCCGGGAGCTGCTTGACCTCGTATCCCCGGAGGACAGCGACGTCGTAAGGTCGAGTATTGTTTCTACTTTACTGAAGGAAAACACCTATCCGTGTGAATACCGCATTATCAGCAAGAACGGGCAGACCAAATGGGTCATGCAGACCGTTTCCACCATTCACTACGAAGGCCGGGCCGCCGTCCTGGGAAACCTGATGGATATTACCGAGCGAAAATACCTGGAGAGAAAAGTCATCGAGTACGAAGAGCTAAGCAAAATGAAAAGCGACCTCCTGTCCACGGTCTCCCACGAGCTGCGCACGCCGCTGGCCACCATTAAAGGCTATTCCACGCTGATTCTCGACTATTATGCCAGGCTGGACCCGGACGAGACCAGGGACTATCTAAAATCTATCGACATATCCACCGACCGGCTGACTAAATTGGTCGATAATCTGCTGGATACTTCCCGCATGGAAGCGGGCCTGCTCAAGCTGGAAAAGTCGCCGACCAACATCACGCAACTGATTAAAGGGGTGGGGACCGAAGCGAGCGTCAGGGCCGACCAGTACCATTTCATGGTCAAATCGGTCAAGAGACCGCTCAAGGTAAATATCGATGCCAGGCGCATCCGGCAGGTGCTCGATAACCTTATCGACAATGCGGTTAAATATTCACCGCCCGGGACGGAAATACAGGTATCGGCCGGTAAATCAGGCAATGACGTGCTGGTCAGCGTCACGGACCAGGGGCCCGGTATTCCCACCGGCGAACTGAAAAATATCTTCGAGCGGATGTACCGTATCGAGCAAAGGATGTATTCAGGCGCGGAAGGTATCGGGCTGGGTCTCTACATTTGCCAGAAACTCGTCCAGTCTCACGGCGGCCGTATCTGGGCGGAAAGCGCGCCGGGCGGGGGAAGCACTTTCAGATTCACCTTGCCGATAACAGGCGCAAAAAAGAAAACGAAAGCAATCACGGAAAGCAAAGGACTTCCTGACAGGAAAGTGAGATGATAACGATGTCCGCTAAAAAAACTCTGGTCATGGTAGTTGACGATGATATCAGAATACTGCGCATGATGAAACGTATGCTGGAGCTGGAAGGTTTCCAGACAGCCGCCGTCAGCGGCGGCGAGGCGGCGCTGAAGACCTTCGAGAAAGAATCGCCCGACCTCATATTGCTCGATATTATGATGCCGGACATTGACGGGTACACGGTGTGCCAGCGTATACGCGAGTTCTCCCAGGTGCCCATCATCATGGTTACCGCCAAAGGCGACGATAAAGAGAAAGTGATCGGGTTGAACTTCGGCGCCGACGACTACGTCACCAAGCCATTTTCCGCCGGGGAACTGGCGGCGCGCGTGCGGGCCGTGCTGCGCCGCAGCGGCGCCCAGGACAGGCCGACCGAATCCGTATTCCGCTATAAAGACCTGCTGGTGGACTTCGCAGCCCACCGTGTCATGGTAAATAACGCAGAGCTTAAGCTTACCTCCACCGAATATCGTCTCTTATCTTACATCTCTCTTAATGCCGGGCGCGTCATCACGCCCGACCAGCTATTGCACAAGGTCTGGGGGGAAGAATATATGGGGGCGCCCCACCTGCTCCAGGTCAATATCGCCAGGTTAAGGAAAAAACTGGGTGACGACGCTAAAAAGCCTTCCTACATCACGACCCGGCCCGGCATCGGGTACATCATGGCCAAAACAGCCTGAAAAAGGAGTCGGGGCTCATCTCGCCACCCTCCCTTTTCCGCTACTCCTACAACCCTTTTGACTTTTTTGTTAGTATCCACTGCCTGCCTGTGATATAGTTGTGACCTGCTGCCCGTAGACTTTTACTGACCTCCCCAGAAAAGGAGAAAGTCTGCGTGAGGAAGATGTTCAAGTTCATTCTGGCCGCGGCTATATTGTTCGCTCTGGCTCCACGTCGTAGAGGAGATAAATGAAATTACTTGTCTGGAGTGATGACGGGGCCTTCCGAGCGCACCTTGAAGTGATGAGGACCTTCCGGCAATCTCACGTCAATTTTCCACCGGGCGGATGGCTGCTTAAAGACGGGACATCTCCGTGCGACGGCCGTCCTTCGCTGCCGGAAAAACTGATTATCCATCTTGCCGGTCCAAGCGTTAATGCGGTGCTGGTTCCGCTCTGGCAAATAGAAGTGCCGCCGGGCGGTCAGAACTGAACGATGGTTACGGCCATGAAGCCTTCGAAGGGGAAAGATACCGGCATGAATGAACGGCAGCGCATTCTTTTGGTTGATGATGACCAGGACACGCTAAGAGTGTTAAATCGAACGTTGAAGCTGGAAGGTTTCGATACCATTATTGTCACCGACGGCGATTCAGCCCTGCATTTAATGGAAAAAATAAAACCTGATATGGTCATCCTCGATGAACTGAAGCCCGGTTATGATAATATCGAGGTGGTCGACCATATACGGGAACACTC
>JBEKDL010000042.1:0-16536 GCA_050014355.1 Dehalococcoidales bacterium
AGGCACAACTGGCCACCGCCGCAATACTCCGTAGAATTTGTCGCCGGGGACGCTCACCAGCTACCATTTACGGACAGTTCCATCGATTTCGCGGTGAGCTCGCTATCACTGCACCATTGGGCCGACGCCGCACAGGTGTTCCGGGAAATACAGCGCGTCCTGAAACCGGGCGGCGAGTTCGCCATCATGGACTTGCGGCGCGACAGCGCGAGGTTTTTCTACCTGGCTCTTAAAATAGGGCAGGCATTAATAGCACCGGCGGCCATACGGCGCACTAACGGCGCGGTGGGGTCTTTCTGGGCCGCTTACACGCCATCCGAGCTAAAAATAATACTCGATACGGCAAGGATTAAAGAAGCCCGCATAGACACGGCGTTCGGGTGGATGGTGGCGCGGGGGCGCAAGAAGGAAAGTCTTTAGCTAGATTTTTTCCGCCACAATGAGCCCGCTCTTCATTTTACCCTTTTTCATGGCGAGCTTCATCGCCCTGACGCTCTTCAGGAAATGGAGCACCTCGGCTAATTCGCTTCTGGTAATTCGGGAGGCGAGCCTCAAGATGGACGGGTCCCTGATGACTGAAAGCGCGTCATCCCAGGTCTGAATAGTGCGGCCGGTGATATCTTCGGAGCAGGTGATTCGGTAGCCGGCCTGGATGAACCATTTCAAGTACGAGTTAATAGAGCAGAGACTGTAGAGGAGCATCCCCTCCGCGACCGGCTTCAAATGGCGGTCGTTTTTTATATCGGCCACGCTTTCATTGGACATCCAGTCGAAGACCACGAACTTGCCGCCCCGGTCAAGAAGCGCCGTGGCTGATTTCACGAATTTTTTCTGGTCCTGAAAATGGGTCGACGAAGCCACGACCCACATCACGTCAAAAGTACCGGGGAAATGCATGTTTTCGGCGTCCATCAGCAGGAAGGAAGAGTCGGCTTTCCGCTCCTTTGCCAGCTTACGCGCAATCTCCACCTGCGCGGGGCTGATGGTGATGCCGACCGTCTTCGCTTTGAGGTTGGTGGCCAGCCAGATGGAGCTGCCGCCCATACCGCACCCCACATCCAGTATCCTGGAGCCCTCTTTGATTCTGGCTTTCCCGGCGATATACCTGGTTAGATTTTCCTGTGCTTCCCGCCGGGACTCTTTGCCCGTGACATAGTAGCCGTCGTGGATGTTTTCGCCGTAGACCTCGAGATACAGCGGCGAACCCAGGTCGTAAAAGTGGGACACTTTCGCGGTAATGGCATCCTTAGATAAATTGCTGCTCAAACCTGTCCTCATCTACTTACGCGCCATGGCCTGTTGCTCCAGGTAGGCGGTCATCTTGGGCGCTGGCTGGCTGGACTACCGCTTCGGGCACCGGGTTGAACAGCCGTTTCTTCGAGATTAGCGAGCGTCCTCAATATCAGCTCCGGAATAGCGGGATGGATGTGCATGCCGGCCTCGATATGGCTGATTTTTCCTGACGAGGCCATCACGTTAATGACTTCCTGGATTAAGATGGGGGCGAAGGGGCCGATAATATGAAATCCCAGTATTTTCTCCGTTTTGGCTTCCACGATGGCCTTGGCGAAGCCGTTTACCTCCAGCATCGCTTCGCCCTGGGCTACTTCGGAGTATTTAGCTTTCCCGACCAGCACCTTGTGCGTCTTCCGGGCGTTTTCTTCGGTCATGCCCACGGATGCTATCTGGGGGTGGGAATAGACGGCGTGAGGGGCGGCGCGGTAGTCCATCTTCAGCGTGTTGCCGTGGATAGCGTTGTGCCCGGCGAGCGTGGCTTCGCGGTTGGCGACATGAGTGAACATCTGCCGGCCGATGACATCCCCCACGGCGTAGATATTCTTTTTATCGGTCTCTAGGTAGTCGTTCACCTTGATAAATCCCCGCTTGTCCACGGCCACGCCGGTATTTTCCGGGTGAAGCAGGTCGGCATTGGAGACCCGCCCCACCGCCACGAGGAGCTTTTGGGCGGTGAACTCCTTTTGCTTGCCTTCTTTGATATCGTTTACCACGACGGTGACAATGCGCCCGTTAGACTTGACTTCCTCCGCCCGCACCCCCGTATTGACCTCCATGCGCCGGCCCAGCTCTTTTTTCAAGAGCGCGGATATTTCCGGCTCCTCGGCGAGGACCAGGCGGTCGGCCATTTCCAGTATGGTCACCCTGGTGCCCATAGCGGCGAAGAAATGACCATATTCTACGGCGATATAGCCGCCCCCGATGATGAGCAGGCTTTCTGGCTTTTCTTTCAGCTCCAGGACGGTCTCGTTAGTGAGATAGTCCACGCTGTCCAGGCCTTTTATCGGCGGGATAAACGGACGCGAGCCCGCCGCGATGAAGATTTTCTCCGCCTTGATTTGTTCTCCGTTGACCTCCAGCGTGTAATCGCCGGTAAAGCGCCCTTCGCCCTCGTAGAAGGCCAGCTCTTCAAAGTGCGAGAGGTTGTGTCTCATTTGCTCCTGGTTCCCGCGGAGCGACTTTCTCATGCGTTCCATGATAGCGCCGAAATCGATGCTATTAACGCTGGCGTCGATGCCCAGTTTTTTTACTTCCTGAATTTCGGCGATCCTGTCCGCGGTATATATTAATATTTTTGACGGGATGCAGCCCAGGTTAGGGCACGTCCCGCCCAGCGGCCCCTTGTCTACCAGCACCACTTTCAGCTGATGGGCCAGGGCCTCCTCCACGATGTCCATGCCGCATCCGGAGCCGATGACGATAACATCATATTGCTTCATATCTTACCTCAACATGCGTTCGTTACAGAACCAAGCAGATACTAACGGAGAGCGAAGTGCTTCAGATACTTTATCTTCCCAAGAAGAACAGGACAGCGGGCAATCGCAGGCGATAATTATTGTTTCGGGACTATTAAACAGCAACAACTAATCGGGGAGTTTTTTGGCGCCCGGCCACTTGTGGAAAGCCTCGATTTCCTTGTCCAGCGAACTTGCCAGCTTGCTACCGTGCGAAGCAGCTAAATTCTTGTACATCCCGATGGCGGCCTCGGCCAGCTTGTCCTGGGCCCGCAGGATAAAAACCGGCTCGTCACTCCCGATTTTGGCAATGTTTATCTTCCCGTATTTGGACGATACTGCCATGCCATGCCTCCTTTTTCCGTATTACGGTGTTAACTTGCTAACGTTCAAATGCGGGGCCGTTGGCATCCGCATTATTATTATAGCCATAGCCCTCCCAGTAGCCGCGGAAACTGGTGTTATCGGATATCTCTATCCGGGTGACCCACTTGGCCCATTTATAGCCGTACTTGCTTTCCGCGACGACCTGGAAAGGAAACCCCCGGTCCGGGGGCAGGGTGATATCGTTCAGCTTGAGGGCGATGATGATGTTAGTATCGTGGATAAAGCTCAAGTCCAGTGATGAATAACCCTTATCGGGGACATCGGTGGTATAAAAAATGGCGATTTTAGCCCCAGGTTTCACGCCGGCAGCGTTAAAGATGGAATCGAGCGCGGGTCCCGTCCATTTTGCGATGAAATTCCACCCTTCAACGCAGTTCAGGGTATTTAGCTTGGATATCTGCGGATAGGCCAATAAGTCATCGTAGGTCAGGCTCAACGGCCTGTCGACGAGGCCATCGACGGTCAGCCGGTAAGTGGCGCGGTCGATATACTGCGTGTCCTGCAGGGCGTTGTTGAGCTGGTCTTTGATGGGCGTCAGCTTCACGCCGTTATAAGAGGTGGCTTCCACTTCGCTGGCCGGTGTGGTAACGGGGGGTGGCTTGGCGCAGGAAACCGCTGGCGCCAGCAGGATGGCTAACAATATAGTTATCAAAATTAATTTAGTCTTCGTAGGCTTATCCTCCCCGCCGAAAATATTCCATATATACCATGATGTACATCAAGCCAGCCCCGATGACCAGCAAAATAGTGTTGGCGAGCCATGCCCGGGACGGGTTTTTACGGGTTATCATCAATCTTATGTTGATGAGCACGTGAGACAGGAAGAAGAAAGCCACCGGCACGTTGGCGGCCCGATGAATAGCGTCGGCCAGCCTGCGGTCGATGAGTCCGCCGGTGAGGCGGTAAATTACCCCGGTTTGGGTTATGCCCCAGCCGGAAACGATAAGGACTACGATGCCGGCCAATAATATCCAGGAGCTGGCCCGGGCCATTATTTTTAACCAGGAGTCGGTTTTATTAACCTTTAAATTAGCGTTCTCTTCTGTCATCCGGTCTAGCATAAGATATTATTTTACCACCTGCACATGCCGCGCCAGAACATCTGGTGCGTCGCGCCGCTTCATCTTTTAAGTCTCCTCCATTTCCAGCTAATTTGCGTATCGTAATAACGCAGGCTAGGTTATAACCCTCTTTTTAAAGCCCCGGCAGCCCGCCCACAGGAAGAGCGCGCAGAATCCCGTTAAAACGGGGTAAATAACGTACAGCGGCATGTGCGGCGCGGTAGTCAAAGCGGCGCGGAAACCTTCCGTCACGTAGATTAGCGGATTGACGCATACCAGGGCCTGCAGCCAGGAGAACCCGCCGACCTTGACCGCGGCCAGCGCCGTCCATGGATAGTAGGTACCGCCGAGGAAGGTCAGCGGCAGGACGATAAAACCGAACATAACGCCAATGTTACGCGGTTGAATGATGGTGCCCAGGACCAGGCCGAAACTGGATGTCATGATGCTGGTAAGAGGAATGAGCGTGAGCAGCAGCACCCAGTGCACCGCCAGGTTGGGATGTACCCCTCGGGCATGCACCACCGAAGCGATAGGGAACACTATCGCCGCCGCAATAATGCCCTGGATGGCGCCGGCCACGACCTTACCGATGGCAACGTACAAGACAGGGAGAGGCGCCAGCACGCGGTCTTCAATCTCTTTGGTAAAGCCGAATTCAGTTGCCAGCGGCAGGGCCACCGCCTGGATGCCCTGGAACATGATAGACAGGCCGACGACGCCGGCGACCAGCACGGTGGCGAATAACGATAGCCCGCCGGTCGTGCCGCCGCCGATTCCCTCGCCGATTTGAGGAAAGACGTAAAGAAAGACAAATACCAGGAGAAAAGGCTGGACAATGGTGCGCGCGATAAAAATACCCAGGCTCTTTCTAAGCACGGTGAGGTCGCGCAGCAGCAGGGCGCCGAAAGCGATACGGCTGGCGGCCATCGCCGAATGAGTCGGTTTAGGCAGCCGTATGCCGGGAGCCATAGCGGTGGTGCTCATCAGTCTCTTAGCTCCTTTCCCGTCAGGTTGATAAAGACGGTTTCCAGAGTAGGAACGGTCACCGAAAGGTCGGTGATATTGAAGCCTCCCTGTTCCGCGATGTTGACCACCCGGGGTAAGATGCCGCTGGTGCCTTTAACATTGAGCAGCACCACGCCATCGAGCCGACGGGTGGCGGTCACACCTGCGAGCCGGTCCTTAAAAAGCCGGTCAAGCGCCTCCAGGTCACCGGTGGCAGATACGCTCACGATACTGTCAGCGCCGACCGACTCCTTGAGTCTTTTAGGTGTGTCCATGGCGAGGATATGGCCGTGGTCCATAATCGCTATCCTGTCGCAGACCGAATCCGCCTCCTCCATGTAGTGCGTGGTCAATAGTATGGTCTGCCCTTCGGTGTGGAGCTTACCGAGGATTTCCCACAGGGCGAGGCGGCTCTGGGGGTCGAGTCCGGCTGTAGGCTCATCCAGGAAAAGGACCGAAGGGTGGTGCACCAGCGCGCGGGCTACCTGGAGCCGTTTCGCCATGCCGCCGGAGATAGTCGAGACATCCGCATTGGCACGCTCGGTAAGACGGAATATCTCCAGGAACCTGTCAGCCTCTTCGCGGCTCTGCCTGGCGCTCAATCCAAAAAAGCGCCCGTGATAGTAGAGGTTCTCTCTTACGGTCAGCGCCCGGTCCAGGTTGTTTGTCTGGGCCACCACGCCGATGAGCTGCTTGACCAGCGCCGGACGCGCGACCACGTCAATTCCGGCCACGATGGCCTGGCCGCTGGTCGGGATAACCAGCGAAGTGAGCATGCCGACAGTCGTCGTCTTGCCGGCGCCGTTAGGGCCGAGCAGACCAAAAAGCTCACCGCAATGCACCTTTAAATCGAGGCGGTCTACGGCCAGGATGTCTCCGGGGTACCGCTTGGTCAACTGCTCGCAGCGGATGACCTCTTCAGCGGTACCGCCATCACACACTGTCCTGACATCAGCTATTTGCTCGCTCATGTTGTCCTTTGCTACTGCACGATGAATTTCCCGTTCATGATAGAGGGGTGCACGTCACAGCGGAAGAAGTAGGTCCCGGGCGTGGTCGGTGCGGTGAATTTATACACTGTGGTCGAGGCCGAGATTGTTTGCCCCACGAAAATCGACTTCGAGGCGCTGGAGTCGGTATAGAGCGCGAAATTATGAGAGATGGCATCCTGGTTGTTAAAGTTAATCGTGACTTGGGCGCCGGCCGGAACAGTTATCGTACTTTTATCAAAAGCGAGGTTCTTAGCGGCGAGGTCTATGGTCACGCTCTGTCCGGTCGCGGGCGGCGGGATAGGGGTAGTGGTAGCAGGAGGAGGGGTAGTAGTAACCGTCGGCATGGGCATTGGTGTGGTAGTAGGAGCAGGGGTGGTTGTAGAAGTTGAAGTACAGGCTGCCGGGACCAGCAACACTGATATAATCCCCAGCACCAGCAACCATTTGCGGTAAGCCTTGAAAATACTCATCACGATTTTTCCTTTTCAAATTAAGTTAATGTCGTAGCCAGCTTTTTATTTTTTGATGGCTTTTTGGACTTTCTGCATCAAATCCGGCGGGATGGTTTTCAGATTGTGCGTTTTCTCGGCGTGCAGGGCCAGAATCTGCATCATTTCATCCTGGTTTTCATCTTTTACCTCGAAACCGCACTTCATACCTAAATCCTTGCATTTAATAGATGGCGTGTTGTTTACCTCCTTCCTTTATATGTAAGCCTACGGGCTTTGGGGAGTGGGCAATAACATCTATAAGAAAATTTTATAAAACGGAGTGTGGAATAATCATAAAATTGAAATGAGAAAAGTTACAAAACTGTATCATTTGGAAAACTGCAAGTCCCTGAATACCGGGCGCGACGCGGGAGGATATTGTTTAAAAATCATCCGGGAGAGCCATGATGTACCGGAATATGAATCTAAATTGAAACAGGTCCGATGACTTAACATAATAAGGCAACTCTAAAATGTCATATTCTTGTAACTAATTTCCTCTCGATTTTATAACTTCTCAATTTTTTACCCTTTATAATGATGGAAATTAGTTTTTTATTTTGAGTGCGATGTGTATCCCTCGATAATGAACGGCAGTTTCACCGTGAAATAAGAATTTCTGGCAGAAGTAAAGCGAGAAGGAAAAAAAAGGAGACATGAAATGAATAAAACAATGCGGCGCGCGACAATCGTATTACTCGCTGTAATTGCAATAATTCTTCCTCTAGCTCTTACGATGTGTACGACCTCACCAAGTCCCAGTCCCACCACAACAGTCTCTCTTATCCCTGCCGGCCTTGAGAAAATCCAGCATTTTGTCTTCATCATGCAGGAAAATAAGAGCTTCGACCACTACTTCGGCGTTTACCCCGGCGCTGACGGGATACCGGGGGGCGTTGCTCTGAAAGACCCTCATGACGGCACCATCATAACCCCGTATTACAGCACCGCCGATGTCGACTTCGATGCGCCCCATGACAGGTCGAACGCCATAGCCGATATTGACGGCGGCAAGATGGACGGCTTTTTGAATGAGGCCTGGAAAAGGTACGCCTTGAGTGTAACTCCAAGCGAAGAAGCCGGATATAATCCCAAGGAAGTGATGAGCTACCACGACTACCGTGAAATCCCGAACTACTGGAATTACGCTCATCTCTATGTCCTGCAGGACGCGATGTTCTCTTCGGTAGCGGCCTACAGTTTAGCCGTCCACCTCTACATGGTAGCGGCGACTAGCGGCGGCTACATAGGGGAAACGCAGCCTTATCCCCAACGATTCGATTTTCCGGAAATTACCGAGCTCCTTCAAAACGATAAAGTAACCTGGAACTACTACGTGACATCGGGGAATGACACCGATGCTCAAGGGCATGCCATCGAACCCCAATCTCTGCAATCTACTAACCCCAACCATTACACGCTCTGGAACCCCCTGCCGGCTTTCCCCAAGGTGGAGAACGACCCTTCCCAGCGCGTACGGATGGTGGATACAGCACAGTTCTACCAGGATGCCGCGGCCGGGAGTTTGCCAAGCGTGAGCTGGGTCTGCCCTTATCTGGGCAGCGAGCTAAGCGACCATCCGGCCTTCAAGGGCGGAATGGGAAAACCCATGGCTTATGTCACCGGTCTCATCAACGCCGTGATGCAGGGCCCCGACTGGAATTCCACGGCTATCTTTCTTGCCTGGGATGACTGGGGAGGTTATTATGACCATGTGATACCTCCGTTTGTCGACGAATACGGCTTCGGCATCCGCGTACCGAGCCTGGTTATCAGCCCCTATGCCAAGCAGAATTTCGTTGACCATACCACCTATTCTTTTGATTCGTGGCTAAAAATAGTTGAAGAACGCTTCGGCGTGGAGCCGATGACGCAGCGCGATAAGTACGCGGATGACATGCTCAACTCTTTTGACTTCACCCAGGTACCGCGCGCCCCGGTGCTGCTTTCAGCCACCGCGCAGGGGTCCCCTTATCCCCAGCCGCTGCAAACAATCCAGCATCAGCCATGATTTCGGTAGCCAATAAACTGGAAAAGGAGATAACGATGCGCCAGACGAAAAGCCGTCTAGCTTTCTTCACCCTGGGAGTATTTTGTGCTGCGCTATTGCTGCTGCCGGTAACATCCTGCAGCAGCCCGGCGAACGTGACGTCTAAAGTACCGCCCGGGCTGGAAAAAATACAGCATTTTGTTTTCATCATGCAGGAGAACCGCAGCTTCGATAGCTATTTCGGCACCTATCCCGGCGCCGACGGTATACCAGCCAATATAGCCCTGTTAGACCCCTGGGACGGCAGCCTCGTCAAGCCCTACCATGATACCAATAATATTAACTTCGATGGCCCCCACGGCTGGGAAAACGCTCACGCCGACATCAATGGCGGCAAGATGGACGGTTTCCTGAAAGAAGCCTACAAGCGGTACAGCGAGGGCGCCGGCGTCAAAAGAACGCCCGGGGATGACCCGCGGGAGGTCATGGGCTATCACGACTACCATGAGATAGCTAATTACTGGAATTACGCCGGGCTCTACGTTTTACAGGACCGCATGTTTGAGTCCGTAGCATCCTACAGCCTGCCGGCCCATCTTTACAAGCTGGCGGCCCAGAGCGGGGGCTACACGGGGTTTAACCAACCGTACCCCTCCGAATTCAATTTCCCCGAAATTACCGAGCTACTGGCCAGCCAGCGGATTAGCTGGAACTACTACACTACCTCCGGGAATACCACCGACGCGCAGGGTCGCGTCATCGGTACGGAAAAGGAGCAAAAGGAAGACCCGGGGGAATATACCTACTGGAACCCGCTCCCGGCTTTCCCCAAGGTATTCAACGACCCGGACCAGCGCAGCCACCTGGTGGATACCGCGCAGTTCTACCAGGATGCCGCTACCGGGAACCTGCCGCAGGTCAGCTGGGTTCAGCCGTTCTTCGGCAGCGCCGTTAGCGAGCACCCGGCATTCCGGGGTGGGGTGAGGAAGGGGATGTCCTACGTGACCGGGCTGGTCAACGCCATTATGCAGGGACCGGACTGGAATTCGACCGCCATCTTTATCTCATGGGACGACTGGGGAGGGTTCTATGACCACGTGAATCCACCCAAGGTGGACGAGTTCGGCTACGGCATCCGCGTGCCGGGGCTGGTCATCAGCCCTTACGCGAAGCAGGGCTATATCGACCATAAGACCTATTCCTTCGAATCCTGGCTGAAAATCGTGGAAGAGCGTTTCGGGGTGGCTTCCATGACGAAGCGCGACAAGGATGCGCTGGATATGATGGATTCCTTCGATTTCACAAAGCAGCCGCGCGCACCGGTGGTGCTGTCCACCGCGCCAGAAGGCTCGCCTTATCCCCAGCCTGCCCAGGTTATCCAGCACTAGAGTTGATGGCGGAGAAAAGGAAGATGAAGAAAAATTTGACTTTAATAACCGTCATTCTGTTGGCGGTGACCGCGCTCGCCGGCTGTGGAACACCAGGCTCTCAAGCGAACTTGAAAACGGCGGGACCGGCTGGTTCCAATACTCCTTTCTCGCTGGCCGGTCTGCCGGCCGCCGGTTACATCGATTTGGGCCCGGTAAACGCGGCGGAGCTTGAGCGCCTCGGGCTCGGCGGGCCCGCGCCCATCAATAACCCGCCATCCTCCCCTTTCAACCAGTACGGGATGTACTGGAGCCAACCATTTCCGGTCGCGGAAGGCGATACCATCCAGCTGAAAGTCTACAGCGATACACCGATTTCCTGGTTCGGGGTGGACTGGTTGAGCTTAAATATACGCGGCATACTGGCCACGACGGAACTAGATGAAGACGGCCGCACTTTCGACCCGCAATACCCGGAGCATTCATCAGTAGAGACAGCCGCTAGCGGTTACGCGCTCACGGTCAGCTATGCGTTTGAAAAGGATACCGAATGTGTACTTGTCGTGAAGAACGCCAGTGCGGACAGGTCATGGCGCCTCTCGATGTCCGTAACGTCAAAATCCGCTTTCACCATCAAGCGATTTCTCAAGGACATTCCACTTATTAAAAACCTCGTTAAATCCGACCGCGAAGAAACCGAAGACTGAAAACTCCGTAGGTCGCTAATGCCGGCTGAAATCAGTCTATTTGTCCTGCCTCTAAAAAGTCACCCCTACTAAAGTATCGGTACTTAAAGTGGTAATCGCTCCATGACCAACGTTCGGGTTTACCGTTATAATGGATATAATGAACCAAACTTTAGTTACGATTGTTTCCATCCTGGCATTATCAGTCGTTTTTCCGGCTGGCTGTAGCCCCGCCGCACCGCATTCTTCTCCAGCGACGCCCACGGTGACGGTAACGGTTACCCCCACCAGCCCGGTGACGTCACCGTCACCAACCACCGCACGTACTACCACTCCAGCTACCACCCCTCCATCAAGCGTGCCCGTAAAGAGCACCCCGCCGGCAACCACGGCACCCGCGGTGCCTGCGCTGTATCAATCGCTCTACAACGAGCTGCAGGGGTATTTAAACGAAGCCGATAAGCAGGTCAGCGCAGCCTGGGACGGCAGCAGCTACGCGGTGGGCTACGCCGCCGAGCTCCTCACCGCCGATGCTAACGCCGGAACCGGAATACTGCAGGCCACCGAGAAAAAAGTCATGGCTGAAGAGCTCGATGCAGAGGCATCCATGGGTGTCAAGGCCATCACGGTGCAAATCGGCTTTCCGATTCTCGACCAGAATTTCTACGTGTTCCAGGGGCAGACCGCGGCCCAGGCGCAGCAGTCCGTCCAGACGTGGCTCGATTACTATATATCGTTAGCGCAGGCCATTCACAGCCGGGGGCTCAAATTCATCGTGGAATCAAATCCGCTGCTGACTTTTTACCTGTCAGCCGATTCCCCGATCAATCCCGTCGACTACTACAAAACGCTGGATTTTACCACCTATCAAGAGCGCCGGAGCCAGCATAATATCACCGTGGCGCAGCAGATAAAACCGGACTACCTGCTGTTGCAGACCGAGCCGGACACTGATGCGGTCAATGATTTCCGTACGGAGCTTAACAACGGCACAAAAGATGCGGCGATGATAAAACAATTCGTGACCGACCTGGAGAGCGCCGGAATTCCCGGGCTGCACACCACGCTACAAATAGGTTCGGGGGCCGGTGCCTGGCTATCGAGCTGGAAGACCTATATTAACGGCCTGGCCGCTATACCTGGCCTCGATAAGCTGGACACGCACATTTACAACATCCAGCCCAGCATCAACCAAGTAGGGGAGTTCGGGGTCGCGATGCAGATAGCCGATATAGCGCACGCGGCGGGCAAGGGGGTCTCGCTTTCGGAGTTCTGGTGCCATAAGTCGGTAACACTCTCCGGATTTAACGAGGGCGCGGATTCGCTGGTGGACATACGCGTACGGGATATGTTCAGCTTCTGGGCGCCGCTCGATGAGCAGTTCTTAAACGTGATGGGTAAGCTGGCCGTCGGTAAGCACTTCGATTATATCAGCGGCTTCGGACACTACGACTGGTTTACGGAAGTCGACTATAGCGCGCTGAAGTCCGTACCGGTGTACCCGGTCACGAGCAAGGGACAGAACGACGCTATTGATGCCCAAATTACGACCATGCAAAACCAGGCGGTGAAGCAGGCGTTTGCCGACCACCAGCTCTCGCCAACAGGCAAGGCTTACCAGGCTATTATCCAGAACGGGCCGACGCGCTGATGCACCCGGCCTGAAAAGCCGGTGCCTTACGCCGCCGGATTCATCACCCGGCCGATAAACAGGATAGCGCCGGTGGGGATATCGCGGATGAGGAAGATGAAAGGGTGGTCGAGGGTCACATTCTTGATATTTACGGGCATGGCGGTCGTGCCCACGATAACCCCGCTGGCGGCGGCGGCCTCCGTGCCCGCTTCGTCCACCGTGACATAAGCCTTGTGCACCACGTCGCTGATATACAGGTCTTTGGCGCCGTCCATGCCGGAGAAATCGGCTCGGGACGGGTCGAAGGCCTGCGCCATACCGAGGCCGGTAAGCGTTTGTTTCAGGCCGAACGAAGACTCTATCGTGAATTTCGGCATCGTCAGGTTGACCGGGTTGGACTGCAGCTTGCCGATGATATCACCAAGCGCCTGGCTGGTCAGGGAAGGTTCGAAAGAGCTAAAGCTCCCTGCGGCAGGCAGGATGACCAGCATGGAGAGCTGGTTGCCATCGTACGGCAGTTCCACTGCCTGGTAATCGGCGCCCTCGGCGTATTTAAAATTATGCTCCTGGAACATCATGGGCACGGTAACGTCACTACCGGTCAGGAGATGGAACTGACCGTCGTGCGTGGAAGTCTTTTCGAACTGGGACGCCCATGCCGCGTTGAAGTAGATAGCGTTGGTAAGCACTAGCCGGGTCATATCGGTGACGGAGCCCTGCGGCAGCAGGTCTTTTATTTTCCCCTCGGTCTTATCGCTGACCCAGCTGTTGATAGCCTGGCGGGAAGGCTCCGGAGCTTTGATAAAATCGAGGATGCGGAGTCCCGCGCCGTAGTTTTGAGCTAGCAAGTCGAGATATGAAGACGTGAATTTAAAGTCCTTCTGCCCCCAGATAGCGTTGACCACGTTCAGGCGGAACCCTTTTTCATCCTTGCCCTTCGCCCCCTGGCCGCGGCTCGCCAGCGCGATGTCGAGGCTATCGAAAGCGGGATGCAGCTTGTCCTGGGAAAGCAGGAACTGCATGGCGGCGGCCATCTCATTCGCTGTCTGACCGCGGGCGCCGCCGTAGGTCATGGCTAGGGCTTCCGACAGGCTGTAGGGTGAATAAAAAATATTGCCGCCGGTCTTGATTAACTGCTGGTAAAGGTTCAGCGCGAAGGCGCTGTTGCCAGCGACGAGGGTAGATAAATCGGCGGGACTGGTCATCGGCGCGGTATCCCGCGGCTTATCAGATTTCAGCTCGGCGGCCGATACCGGCCGGTTGCACGCTATCACCATAAGCAGGGTAACAACCGCCAGAACAATTAACAGCGCTTTCTTCATGGGCTCCCTCCGGAAACTATACTAACACTTATTATAACGTTCTGGCGTGAAATAAGGTTAGGAGAAAAAGCAAAAAACCAGGGAATCAGAGCTTGAAGAGGCAAAATGGCGTGAGGACTGAAAGTATTAATTTTTACTAAGGGGTCTCATCTGTGTGAAGTCCATGATGCTATGACCGGCGTGGTTTTCTACTTCGATGCCTGTTTCCGCCACCGCCGCCGGCAGGTTAAGCCCATCGGTAAGCACCATGCCGAATTTGCCGGAAGCCACCGTGGTCTCGCACAGTCGCTCACTAACCCGTCCCAGCTTGACCACGCTGTTGATGCCCATCGCTTCGAGCACTTTGATAAGCGTCTCGACCCGGGGCCTGGCCAGCGCAGGCAGCTCGCTGAAGCCGGCCAGTATTTTCCCTTCGCCGGTCCGGCTGATGTCGTTCACGGCGGTCATTTTGCTGGCGATGAAGACTTCGTAGGGGTTAATCGAGGAGCCGGTATATTCGATAAGGTCAACGAAGCGGACATAGTCGCGGTTCCTGACCTGGAGCAGCCCGCCGAACCTGAAATCCAGCGGAATTCCCGCTCTAATAAGCACGGCGCTGACGGCGATATTCGAGAGCGTGGCCACGCCTACCTTACCCGGCGGCACTTTAACGTTTCCTAGCTTTTCACCGGCCCTGGCGATAGAAGCGAGCTCACTGCCGCAAACACCGGCACGGCAGATACCCGTCATCACATCTAAAGCGCGTTCGAAACTGTCCGCGGGGAAGAAAGAAATATTGACGGGCACTTCCCCGGTGCGCTTCTCCGGCTCGAAGGAGGTCTGGCAGATTAACATCTCAATCCTGGTGACGGTCGAGCCGAGGCGGTCGCCGACCAGGGCGTTACCGAGCTCGTGGAGACCGGACTGGGTGACCTGCCGTCCCTGCCGGCGACTGACCAGCCGGGTGAGGCCGCGTTCGTCCAGAATGCGGAGGTGGCCCCGGATAGTCCGCTCGTTAATATCGATGCCGCTGTCTTTAAGCTTACGCGCGATAAGGCTGGCGCCCACGGGTTCCGGGGAGTCCTTGAGGACCTGAAGGATAGCGACTATCTTTCTTTCCACATCATAGGTGACCTGATTGGCCATATTCTTACCTCCACCACATCCGGATTTACTATCAAATGCGGTGGTCTTCGCGGACAATAACGCGGGGGCCGCCGCTCAAACTCGGGTTCCAGTCCTTGGGCTCACAAATTGTTTCCAGCCTTTCAAGCTGTCCGATATCCTTCAGTCTCTTATAGATAAGCTGCCAGGCGCAGGCGCGGTCGGGGCGAACCTCACAGCGGTCTTCCCGCGAGCCGCCGCAGGGGCCGTTAAGCATGTGCTTGGCGCACCGCGTGACGGGACAGATGCCGCCGTATTTATCGAGGACGCAGGCGCCGCAGGCGGCGCATTTCTCCGCCCAGACGCCCCGCTCTTCGAGTATGCCCAGGAAAGCGGTATTCAGCCCGGCGTAGACAGGCTTGAGGGGATAACGCTCGGCGATGGCCTGGACGCCCGCGCCGCAGGCCGTGGAGAGCACCGCATCGCATTTCTCAATCGCTTCAGCGGCCTGCTCGATAAAGATATTATCGCACTGGCGCTCGATGGTAAGCTCGCTCACCTCGAAGCCCAGACCCTGCACCCGGGAGGCAATGCGCAGGGCCGACGCGATGATGCTGACCTCCCGCTCTCCACCCGCCAGGCAGACGGTAACGCAGGTGCCGCACCCCAGCACCAGGATTTTCTTGTGCCCTTTTAAAATATTGACCATTTCCGGTATGGTTTTTCTTTCGGCGACAATCATAGGCCTGCTCCTGTTGTTGTTTTACCGACCGACTTTTTAATATTTAACGGACCGAGCTTGCGCACGGTCTCGACGTGTTCTTTGATATACTCCACCAGCGGGCGTGCGGCCGCCGCGCTCACGTTCACCATGCGCAGCCGGTCTGCCACCACGCCAGCTTCCGCTAAAAGCGTGCGGATGGAGTTTACGCGGCGCTTGGCCAGCAGGTTACCGTCCTTGAAGTGGCAGCTGCCTTCCTCGCAGCCGGCCACCAGGATGCCGTCAATGCCGCTTTCAAAAGCTTTCAGATAGAAATCGATTTCCAGCCGGCCGGTGCAGGGCGTCCGGACGATGCGCACGTTGGGCGGGTACTGCATACGCGCCGACCCGGCCAGGTCCGCCGCCGAATAGGCGCAGTAGTGGCAGCAAAACGCGATTATTTTAGGTTCAAAATTATCCATTTCCAAGCTCTTTATATTTTTTTCAATCATTCTCATTTTTATTTATTAAGGGGACGGATTCCTCGTCGCTCCGCTCCTCGGAATGACATAAAAAATTAAGGTAAAGCTACTGCATCTTTCTTTTCTTTAACTTCCTGCAGCAGGGCCTCAATCATCGCCCGGAACTGCTCGGACTCAAAATGCCTTAACTGGATAGCGTGTGCCGGGCATTCCGAAACGCAGATGCCGCACCCCATGCAGTTGGCGGCGTTAATCTCCGCCTTGCGGTCCGCATTGACAAACGGGGCGTTATAAGGGCACGCGCGGATGCAGGTCAGGCAGGAAATGCATTTATCCTGGTCAATGGAGGAGACCTGGGCGCTTACTTCGAGTTGAGTCTTCGACAGTATCGTGGCGGCACGCGCCGCGGCGGCTTTAGCCTGGGAGATGTTTTCATCCGTCATCTTCGGCGAGTGGGCCAGACCGCAGAGGAAAATGCCTTCCGTGGCGAAGTCCACCGGGCGCAGCTTGAGGTGCGCCTCGTTGAAGAATCCGTCGGCGTTAAGCGGCACCTTAAGCATATCGGCCAGCTTGCGATTCTC
>JBEKDL010000043.1:0-16464 GCA_050014355.1 Dehalococcoidales bacterium
CGCCAAGCTTCATCTTTTTACCACTCCCAGGTCATGTCCCCGCAGCGAATTTTATCTCCCGGCTGCGCCCCCATTTTCTCCAGGACGCTGTTGACGCCCATCTTTTTCAGTAAATAGTTCAGTTGCCAGCGCAGCTCGTTATCGGTCACCCCAACCCCTCCCATAATGCGTTCCAGGCCGGGCGCGGAGATAACGAACTCTTCACCCTGCCGGGTGACCTTGACCCCGCTTTCCCGGGGCTGGGGGCGGAACACTTTTAAGGGCTTCTTCTCAACCTCCGCGCCAGCTATCGACTTCAGGACCTTCAAGGTCTCTTTCATTAATGCGGAGACGCCCCGGCCAGTTGCGGCGGATAAGTAATGCGCTTTGATGCCGGCGTCTTCAAACTCTTCCTCTATGGCGCCCCGCCTTTGCTTAACCTCGTCCAGGTCGATTTTGTTCAGCACCACTATCTGCGGCTTCTGCGCCAGCCCCGTGTCAAAAAGGGCCAGCTCATTGTTTAAAGTCATTATGTCTTTAACCGGTGATGCGGATTCGCCGCTGATTAAATGGATAAGCACCTTGGTGCGCATGGCGTGTCTCAAGAAATCGTGACCGAGTCCCCGCCCTAGATGCGCGCCCTCGATAAGTCCGGGAATCTCGGCCAGGACAAAGCTTTCCAAACCTATCTCTACGACGCCGAGTACCGGCTCCAGCGTGGTGAATGGGTAGCTTGCGATTTTCGGCTTGGCGGCCGAGGCGGCTGCCAGTAAGGTCGATTTGCCGGCATTAGGATAACCGATGATACCAGCATCGGCAATCAACCTCATCTCCAGCCGGATGCTTTTCTCCTCCCCTTCTTCTCCCCGCTGGGCAATACGCGGCGACTGATTCGTTGACGACACGTAATGCCGGTTCCCCAGACCTCCTCTGCCACCCCTCGCTACAACGGCTTCATCCCCCTGCTTCTGGAGGTCAGCTATTAGCGCCAAAGTCCCGTCTTGCTCCGCGGAAACAATCGTACCCGCCGGCACGCTTATGACCAGGTCCTCGCCGTCCTTACCGTGCTTGTTACTGCCGCTCCCTTTTCCCCCATCTTCCGCGCTGTGCAGCCTCCTCTGGCGATAGCGGCGCAGACTATCCATATTATCGGTTGCATGGATGACAACGTTGCCACCCCTGCCGCCGTTGCCGCCGTCAGGCCCCCCTAAGGGAATATACTTTTCCCTGCGGAAACCGATGGCACCATTGCCGCCGTTGCCTGCCTTGACCCTTATCTCCGCGTTGTCAAACATAAAACAAAATAATGATTAGATTATACAACAACAGGGTTTATTGTGTTTTAATAACAGCACGAATAATAAGGCGACCGGAAATTGCCGCCTTCGAGTTTGAGAACCGAAAAATGAAGCTATTTTAAACAAAAATCGTCACAAAAATATCAAAACATAATGACAATTTTAACCTAATACATCCTAACAATTAAGAGAAATAAAAAGGGTGCTGGAATGTGTCTAGGAATAAACGGCAAAAAGCGTGTTATTCCTGAAGAGATTTAGCCGGTTTTTTGCTTTTCGGCCCGGGATGCAGCTGTTGCCTGATGTCCTGGACTTTTCGCTTTAAGAAGGCGTTGTTTTCGATATCGACGGCGATTTTTTTACAGGCGGTGGTTACCGAGGCGGGGTCGCGGTTGCCGAGCTCCTGGCCTATCTGGGCAAGGGAGCAGTTGGTCTCCTGCCGGATAAGGTACATGGCCAGACGGCGCGCCAGGGTGGTATCTTTATCTCTCTGTCGCCCGGTGAGTGTTTCGCGGGTAAGCTGGAAGGATAAAGCCACCACATCAACTATCGAAGCAGGGGTGATATCGGATAGCTTCAGCTCTTTATTCGCCACGCCCTCCAGGGCCTTTGCGGCTATATCTACGGTCGGGACGACTCTTAGCAATTTGGCGTAAGCGATAACGCGGTTAAGGGAACCTTCCATCGACCGGACGTTGGGGTAAGCCTCCCGGGCGATGAGCTCGATAACCTCCAGAGCGATACTGGTTCCCTTCCGGCGGGCTTTTGATTCCAGTATGGCGACCCGCGTTTCGTAGTCGGGCGGCTGGATATCGACGATAAGCCCCCATTCGAACCTAGAGCGCAAACGTTCTTCCAGCAAGGGCATGGATTTAGGGGGGCAATCGCTCGTGATGACTATCTGGCGGTTGGTGTTATGGAGCTCGTTAAAGGTATGAAAGAAACTTTCCTCCGTCTGTTCCTTACCGCCGATGAAGTGGATATCGTCGACGAGCAGCATGCCGAGACTCCGGTACTTATTACGAAACTCCTCGGTCGACCTATCGCGGACGGCGGTCACGAACTCGTTGGTGAACTGCTCGGCGCTGGTGCAAATAACATTGATGTGTCTTTCCGCGGCCTCCTGGCCGATGGCGTGGAGCAGGTGAGTCTTGCCCAGGCCGGGGCCGCTGTAAATAAAAAGGGGATTGTAACTGCGGCCGGGGTTCTGCGCCACTGATAGCGCCGCGGCCCGCGCCAGTCGGTTATTGCCCCCTTCGATAAACGATTCAAAGGTGTAATCGGGATTCAGCCTGGTATGGACAGGCTCCGGGACCGGCATCGCCGGAGGGCTGGCCGGGCTACCAGGAAGGTGAGACTTTCCGTTGACCTGGAAGATAACCTGCACACGGGGTGAGGTCAGGGCGCCAAGGACCTTTTCGATGAGGGAGCGCTGGTTCTTCTCGAGATATTCCGCGGCAAAAGTATGAGGCACGCCGATAACGAACTGGTTATCCTGGTAAGAAAGGCCGGTGGTTTTATTGAACCAGGTCCGGAAATTGGGCTTGCTGACCTGGACCTGCAATTCTCCGAGGGCGGTTTCCCATATCTCCTGGGACGTGCGGGTACGCGTAAGTTCCATATATATTAAACACCTGATTTTGCCCGCAGGTGTAAATTCCTCCCTGTTTTAGACACAGGTTCACCCTTGTAAGTCAATATCTGGACTTCCCGCCTCTCCGGCGGTTCAGGCAGGGCGAACGTTAATGACGGAAAAGCTCATTAACACCACCTAGCATACTACCGCGACCCCGTCTCTGGCAAATCTTTTCGGGGACAGAGGCAGGTCACTTTTCTTCATACAACCTCTTAAAACCTCTCTTTTTTGTCATTTTTCGATAGTCGCAGGCTTAAACAAGAGGGTTGTTGAAAAAATATTTTAGTGATAAAATTTGGGGTCTGGAGGTAACGAAATTGCGCATCGTCTTCATGGGTTCGCCGGAATTCGCGGTGCCGGCACTGGAGAAGCTTGTCCTCGACCGGTACCAGGTAGTAGCGGTATTTACCCAGCCGGACAGGCCGGCGGGAAGGGGGCGCGCCCTGGTGCCGCCGCCGGTCAAGGCGGCCGCATTAGAGATGGGTCTAGCGATAGAGCAACCCGAGAGCCTCAAAACAGAAGGGGCGATAGCCCAGCTGTCGGACTATAAGCCCGATGTCATTGTAGTCTGTGCCTATGGTCAGATTCTGCCTAAAGCGGTGCTGGACATGCCGCGCTTTCGCTGTTTGAACGTCCACTTTTCACTGCTGCCCAGGCACCGCGGCGCTTCGCCGGTGGTGTCAACTCTCCTTTCCGGAGACGAGTTCGCTGGCGTCAGCGTCATGATTATGACGCCTAAGCTGGATACCGGCCCGGTGCTGGCCCGGGCGGCGGTCACAATATCACCGCATGATAACGCCGGCACGCTAACGAGAAAGCTGGGGGTGGTGGGGGCTGATTTATTGCTCGAAGTGCTTGCCAGCTGGCAGCGCGGCGAAATAGAGCCTCTCCCGCAGGATGATAGCCAGGCTTCCTATTTCAGCCAGATTAAAAAAGAGGCCGGTGAGATAGATTGGAAACTGCCCGCGCTGATAATCCAGCGGAAGGTAAGGGCTTATAACCCGTGGCCGGGGTGCTTTACCACCTGGCGCGGTAAACAGTTAAAAATCGTCGAAGCGGAGGCCTTGCCGGAAGAAAAAACTCCGGGGAATGGCCGGGTGATTGACCTGACCGGCCGCGGCGACCGGCTGGGTATCGGCACAGGACAGGGTGTCCTGGTCGTTAAAAAGCTACAGCTCCAGGGCAGGCGGGCCGTCAGCGCCGCAGAGTTCTTAAGGGGACAGCGGGACTTCATCGGTGAAAAATTACCCAGTTGAAAAACGCCGCGTAATAATGCGCAATTGCGCATAAGAGTAATAGCGCAAATACGTAACATTATCCATTTCATTGAGTTCAAAGCCATCAGGGATGTACCGGTTAAAAGGAGGCTCAATTTGTATTCGCCGGATGAAATGAAAAAGTTCGATACTTTCGCCGCGGTTATCGCGCGGCTGCGCGGGCCGGACGGCTGCCCCTGGGATAAAGAACAGACCCACCGGTCGCTGCGGGAAAACCTACTCTCGGAGTGCTACGAAGTGCTGGAAGCTCTCGACGCCGCGGAAACCGAAAAACTGAAGGAAGAACTGGGCGACCTGCTTTTACAAATCGTGCTCCAGGCCCAGATAGCCGCCGACAGCGAGGAATTTGAAATCGGCGATGTCATTCGGGGCATCACCGAAAAAATAATACGCCGCCACCCGCATATCTTTGGCAGCGGGAAAGCGAAAAACGCCGACGAGGTGATGCACAACTGGGAAGTACTGAAGCAGAAGGAAAGAGAAGAAGGCGCCTCCATGCTCTCCAGCGTTCCCAAAGCCATGCCGGCCCTGGCTTACGCCCTGGAGATACAGCGCCGGGTAGCAAGGGTCGGCTTTGACTGGGAAAATCTCGATGGCGTCATCGATAAACTGGTGGAAGAAGTCAAAGAATATAAAGCGGCCAGCAGCAACGCGGAAAAGGCGCAGGAGTACGGCGACCTTCTTTTCACCCTGGCGAACATCGCCCGGCGTGAAGGCGTGGACCCGGAAGCTTCGCTGCGCGAGGCCAATAAACGGTTTTATAAGCGTTTTACTTACATGGAAAAGTTATGTCGCGAGCGCGGCCTGACCTTCGACAAACTTACGTTTGATGAGCAAAATGATCTTTGGGAGGAGGCGAAAAGGGGGGTAGGCTAAACCTTGGGGTGGACCACCAGCCGGTTCCTGCCCAACCAGTAAACAAAGCTCACGACGACCAGCAAAGCCCCTACCGCGCCGAAAGTCTTTTCATAAGAAATGGCCGCTACCAGCACTCCGGCGACCATCGGCCCGGTGGATTGACCTATGTCCATGATGCTGGAAAGTATACCTAAAGCGCTACCCCGCCCCTCTGAACGGGATAAATCAGCTACCAGGGCCGAGGTGGAGGCCGTAACCGTGGCCAGCCCCAGCCCGAAGACAGCCATCAGCACCACTGACACCAGGTAGTTGTTAAAGACAGCCATCATGGCAGTGGCCACACCCCCTATCAGCAGCCCGGCAGAAATCATTGGTATGCGTCCATACTTGTCGGACAGGCGCCCCATTATCGGTTTGGTGAAAGTGGCCGCCAGTATCTGAAAGGTAAATAGTAGACCTATCTTAAAGGCCGAATAGCCGAGTTTTTCATTCAAATAGATGGGCAAGAACGTTTCTATGGCGCCGAACGCGAAGTACTGTACGGCTTCGATTCCGCTCGTAGCCAGTATCCCCATATGACGGAAAACAAAGACGATTTGCTGTCCGTAGTTACCGCGCTGCTGTTTAAGTGCCTGCCAGGCCGAGCCGGAAGTAGTTGAAACCAGGGGTAACCGGATAATCGCCACGAAGGCCAGCACCCCGGCTACGCCGTCGGCCAGGTAGACCCAGTGGAAATTTTCGCCAAAGATGAGTAGTCCCCCCACCAGCGGAGCCAGAAAGCGGCCTATCATCGTGGCGGACGAATACCACGCCATGCGTTCGCCCCGCCCCTTTTGAAAAGTATCTGCTATCGCGGCGGAAGCAACCGGACCCAGTATCGCCGTAGCCAGCCCGTGATAGATGCGTACCAGGACGAGCTGCCACGGTGCAGTAATTAATAGATATAAAAAAGGCGCCGTGGCAAAAACGAAAGCGGCCATCAGTAATACCCGGCGGCGCCCGATAAGGTCGGAAAGAATGCCTGCGGGCAGACTGACGACAATACCCACGACCGTCGAGGCGGCCGCGATAAAGCCCACGGTGGATACAGGCACTCCCAGTGAGCGGATGAAAAGCGGCAAAGCCGGGTTCTTGGCCATCGTCGAACTGAAGATGGCCAGGCCGCCCATGATACAGAGCATTACGAAGGGTGAAGGCTTTAGCCGCATAAGAGCTTCCCGGTAGTTGAAATAGTTGCAGGGTATTTAAAATACAATTTTAATCTAAGCGAATAGTAGATGCAAATAATAACGGCGGTCTATTGACTTGCCGGTGAGCAGCATATATACTCTGGCAAAAAGGAGGATAATTATGCAGTGGATTACCCGTTCTCACGTTCATGTTGACAGGGTCGCCTGTCCGTGGCTTATCAGCCGATTTGTCGATAATGAAGCGGAGTTCCTTTTTGTTCCTGCCAACCAGGTGAAAGAAGTTGCCGGACGGACCGGGGCAATCCCTTTTGACACGCCGGATGTCGAGCTGGGACATCGAGATGGCCGCTGTTCTTTCGAGTCGATAATGCTCAAATATGAACTTAAAAACCCGGCCCTGATGCGGATGGCTAAGATAGTTCACTCCGCAGATGTCCCCCCCGATATTGATAAAGACCCTCTGGCCCGGGGACTGGAGGCTATCGCCGTCGGTTATAGCCTGCGCTTTCCCGAAGATGAGGAGAACCTGGCAAATCAATTTGAAGTCTACGACGCTTTGTATGCCTGGTGCTGCCTTCAAGTAGCGAAAGGCTAACTGCTCACCGGGTGAGTTTTTACCATTTACCCAGCTCTTTCAACACCTTGACCACCCTCCACGTTTCCGCGCTTACCGCCGTGCCGCCCATCACGATAGCGATGGACACAGCCTCCATGACCTCCGCTTTGGTAGCTCCGGCTTCGACGGCGTCCCTGGTTTGGCCGATAATGCAGCGGGTACATCCGGCCTGTAAACCTACCGCCAGGGCTATTAGCCGTTTGATTTTGTGGGTGAGTGCTCCGTCTTTGTAGGCCTCTTTTCTGAAGGCGGAATAGAGAGACATGACACCGTGGAGTCCTTCGTCAAATTCGTCCCGGCCCTTTCCCGTATCAGTGTAATAGGCTATTTGGTTTTCCATTGCGGCATCCTCCTCTTAAATAATATCCTTGACCAGCTATTAAGTTACGGTAGTTGAACAGAATGATTATACTAATAAAACAAAGTGTATCATCATGGGTGTTACCAGGAGAACTTTGCGTTAAGTCGGAGTTGGTTGAAAATGGTCGGGGCGGGCAGGTTTGAACTGCCGGCCTCTTGGTCCCGAACCAAGCGCGCTACCAGACTGCGCTACGCCCCGCCAGCGTTATTATACACTGGCCCCTTTGCACCCGCAAGTTCAACGGGAAAACCCTGGTGTCCCTGAAAAATCAAACCTTACTTTACTTTACCTAACGTCACGGATATTTATGTTTTATTTATAGGTTGAAAACGCGTGTTTATGTTTAGTATACATACGGCATGGTAAAAACTTATTATCTGAAATTATTTCGAGAGCTGGATTATGAGCCGAGTATTAATGCTATCGGATAAACCGCTGCTGACCAGGAAAGAGGAACAAGCGCTGGCGGCTAAGAACATCCGGGTCATGACCTCATCGAAAGTACCTGATGGCCTGTTAAATGAAGGCCATGCGAACTTCGGTGTTATCATCCTCGACGACTCGCTGCGCGGTATTGACCTTTATGAAACATGCCGGAGGCTACGCGCCACAACGAACGCGCTTATTATCCTGCTGGGCAGCGCGCCTTCCTGGGAAATGTGGGAAAAAAGCCAGGAAATCGGCTTTGACCGGTACTATAAAAAACCGGTGCCGCCTCAAGAATTAGAAACCAAGATAAAACTTGCCGCGTTTGAACTGGATTATAAATCCAGGCAGACGCCTCCGAATGTAACTGGTGAGCCAAACACCGGTGACATCAAAGAAAAGAAGACCGTCATCATTGAAGATAACCGGCCAGAACCGCCGCCCTCTGTAACCGGAAGACCCGAAAGCGTTATAACTAAAGCCGTTCCGGAGCCGGCCGCCCGGCCCGGTAATGCTCCCAATATCTGGCAGGAACCTAGGTTAGCCGGTTTGATGAGCGGCATCTTAAGCGGGAAAATCAAACAACTGTCTCCGGAAATCAATCTCGCTCTTGAAGACGGCTTCACCTATCGTGAAGCCGAAACCGTCATGGGAACGAAGGGTAAAGAGACCGCCTTGATTCTGGAGTCACTGGCTAAAAACGGCATATTGCTCAAGCAGGAATTTGAAAAAATTCTGCAAAGTCCCGGCGGCTCTTTCCAGCTGGTCCCGGTGGAAAGGTGCCCGCAATGTGATTCTTCGCAGCTGGTCAAGGGGCAGCTTATCGAGCACTTTAGCTGCGGATATATCGGGCTGGAAGAGGAATTCATTAAGGGGGTAAACCAGGTCTGTCCCAAATGTAAACACGAGCTTAAACTTATCGGCACCGACTACCGTAAGCCGGGGATGCGCTATATATGTCACAGCTGTCACGGGATATTCCCGTCCCCTGTGATTAAGTGCCGCGATATGAGAACGGGTGAAGTCTTCCGCCTCGAAGAGCTTCGGGAAGTGGCCCTGTATATCTACCGCCTCAACGAAGAGCAAAAAAAGCGACTCGAATTCGAGCTCGAGCCGAAAAGGCAGCTTATAGATTGCCTTGTCCGCCTGGGCTACGAGGTAAAAGAAGCGGTCCAGGTCCAGGGACGGTCCGGCGCGACCCACACCATCGACCTGGTGGCCAGCATGGATGACATCATTACCAGGCACACCGTAGCCGTAGGTGTACTGGTGGCGCCGCACAATGAGACCGAAGTGTCCATCGATTCCCTTTTCACCTTCGATAGTAAGGTTTATGACACCGGCATAGATAATAAGATGGTTATCGCCGTCCCCGGGTTTAGCTCGGAAGCGATGAAGTTCGCCGAGAGACAGGGCATCAGGGTCTACCGCATGGAGGACTTGAGAACTCTATTGACCTGGAAAAACCAGGAAATGGAAGAAATCGCGGTCAAGAAGGAACTAAAACCGGCCGCCCCCGACATAGCAGACTTGAACAGGCTCGGCCCCAGGAGCTGGCTGAAATCACTTCTGGAGAAAAAGGGTTACCGTGTGGCGGAGAAGTTCAAGGTGGCGGGAAGGTCCGGGGCGGAACACATCCTGGACCTGTACGCGGAAAAAGACGATGGCATCATCAATCACAAGCTCGCGGCCTGTGTCGTCATGAGCGACGCATCTTCGAACAATGATGTCAATGATGTGATTCAATTCGATACGGCGGCCTACGATGCCCGTATCCGGGACAAAATAGTAATCAGTGTTACCGGACTAAGCAAAGAAGCCGGGCAGTTTGCCGAATACCAGCGTATCAAAGTCCTGGAAGCTAAAGACCTGGCCGTTTTTCCCGGACGGCCAGAAGCTGATGAGACAGCCGGCCGTTTCAACGAGTTATTAAGAAACCACTCCACCCGGTGAGATAAGAAGTGAAAAAAAGCATCGTTCTCGCTGTCATCATACTTTGCCTTTTAATATCTTACGTCGTGCTGATACCTTCGAAACAGACTTATCTTTCCTTCGGGCTGGGTACCGGCATAGCCGTATTGATGCTGGCGCACTTCATGGTCTCGGCCTCGACCAGGAAAAAGCGGATTACCAGTACCGCATTCTGGATGCCGGTGTTGAGCCTATCGTGCCTCTTTATACTTTTACCGATTATCTTCGGCGCCGCCTTGCATTTCTGGGGCGCGTTTTCTATTTCCACCTGGGTGTTGCTCATCAGCCTCACGATGACCATGTATTATAACTTTCTTAACGTGCCCCTGGCCATCTATCAGAAAAGCCAGGAAATCAAACAGTTCAATTCTCCCGGTTATTTTCCTTCACTGACGGTCCTTATTCCGGCTTATAACGAAGAAAAGGTATTGGCCCGGACACTTGAGTCGGTCCTCGAAGCCTCTTATCCGGATAAAGAGATAATCGTCATTGATGATGGCTCTAAAGACAGAACCTATCAGATAGCGCAGGGCTACGAAAACGCGGGCGTGAAAGTGATTCACCGGCCTAACGGCGGCAAGGCCACGGCGCTGAACCACGGCCTGCTTTTCGCGCGTGGTGAAATTATCGTCATCGTCGATGCTGACAGTCAAATCACTAAAAACACTCTGGTGGAGCTGGTGAAGCCTTTCCGCGACCCGGACGTGGCGGCGATAGCCGGAAATATCAAGGTGCTTAACCGCAAAAACCTCTTGACTAAATGCCAGGCCCTGGAATATATCGCGAGTATCAACATCTACCGGCGGGCCCTGGACGTTTTCGGGAGCGTGACGGTGGTGCCCGGCGCCCTGGGCGCCTACCGGCGGAAAGTGCTGGAGGGCGGCGGCGTTTATGACCCGGATACGCTCGTCGAGGACTTCGACGTCACGATTAAAGCCCTCAAATCGGGCAACATTGTCCAGGCCAGCACCTCGGCGATTTCTTATACGGAAGCGCCGGAGAAGGTAAAAGACCTGTACAAGCAAAGGTTGCGCTGGTACCGCGGCAACTTCCAGGCGATATGGAAGCACCGCGACGCCATCTATAATTCCAGGTACGGCTTTCTCCAAAAGCTGTCATTTCCACATATCGCTATTTCAATGATTTTCCTTCCGCTGGCAGGTCTGGTCAATATCGCCACGACCATCATCATTTTTATAAATGGCCAGGGAATGGTATTATTACCTACGTTCCTGTTTTTCTGCTTTCTCCAGTTCCTGTTGTGCGTGATGGCCCTGGAGATGGATGACGAAGATAAAAAACTGGCTCTGTACGCGCCGTTTTTGCTGCTGGGCTATAAACAGTTGTGCGACTACATCATCTTGCGGAGCTTGTTCGACGTCATTTTTCGCCGGAAACTGAAGTGGACCAGCGCGCAGAGGGTGGGGCAGGTGACGAGGAAGGTCGTTTCCTGATAGACCAACGTTCCGGAGAAGGCCGGAATCCAGTACAGGATTTGTAGTTCCCGCCCGGGCAGTGTTATAAATAAAAGGGAAAAATAGGTGAAAAAACTACCGTTAATTTGTCTTCTCCTTTTAACGCTCTTTTTGGTTTTTGGCTGCCAGCAAAATATCGTCGCGACGCCGATACCCCCCGCGACTATCCCGCCCGACGCTAAACTGGTCAGTCTCTTCTTCGATGATGGCTTTTTAAACCAGTATGAGGTGGCTTTACCCGTATTGCGTGAATATGGTTTCCGGGCGACTTTCGGCGTCATTACCGGCAGCATCGGCAAAGGCCACGGCCTGTGGCAGTATATGGATAAAAAGCATATAAAAGCGCTGGCCGATAGCGGCATGGATATCGCCAGCCACA
The DNA here is from genome assembly GCA_050014355.1 of Dehalococcoidales bacterium. GTDB lineage: Bacteria > Chloroflexota > Dehalococcoidia > Dehalococcoidales > RBG-16-60-22 > Fen-1077. The sequence goes on from JBEKDL010000043.1 coordinate 11,467, forward strand.
CCGTGGACCACGTTAGTTTGACGGCCAATGTGACGGACAAGCAGCTGCGGCATGAGGTCTTCGACTCTAAGAAACAACTGGAGGGAATGGGCTTCAAGGTGACCACCATGGTGTACCCTTATTACGAGTGGAACGACCGTGTTATCGCCTGTGTCAGGGATGCGGGCTATACCTGCGCAAGGGCCGGCTGGTCGAATCAAAAAGCCTATGACCTCACCACCGCCGACCCGAACGCCAGATACCACGTATTTTCCTGGCAGATAACCAATCAGGACATGGATACCTTTAAGCTATATTTAAAAGAAGCCGGCCCCACCACGCTGGTGGGCCTGACCTATCACTTTATCTCGGATAGTGGCCCGGTAAACACTTCCACGCCTTTGGCTAACTTCAAGGCACAGATGGCGTATCTGAAAGAGGCCGGTTATACCGTCGTCCCCTTGCCCCAGATATTTATTAATAAATAACCCGGTAATCAGACTTCCCCTTCCCGCGCGTTGACATAGCGCCTTCACCACTTTAAAATTAACGTTATTGGTGGCCTTATTTGCGAAAAACCTTGGCCGTTTTAGTCAGGCGCAGTTCTGCAAATGAGTAAATGCGCAATTGCGGGGATGAGATTTTTGGAGAGACATGAAATATTACGTTCTTATAATTGATGGCGCCGCTGGCCTGCCCATGCCGGAGCGCGGCGGTAAAACCAGCCTGGAGATGGCGGTTACCCTGAACCTCGATACCATGGCCCGGGAAGGTTCACTCGGGCTGGCGCGCACCGTTCCCATAGGCATGGAGCCGGGCAGCGCGGTCGCCTGTATGTCCGTCATGGGCTACGACCCGGCGGTCTATTACCAAGGGCGCGCCTCCATCGAGGCTGGCAGCCTGGGCATAGGGATAGGTGAGGGCGAGGCTGTCTTCCGATGCAATCTGGTGACAGTCATCGACGGCAAGATGCGGGACTACAGCGCCGGCCACATCGGCAGCGAAGAGGCGAAAGCAATCATCGTGACCCTCAACGAAAAACTTGGCAGCGGCTTAATAAAGTTTTACCCGGGCGTGAGCTACCGTCACATTTTAAAGCTCAAGGGACACGAAGACTCCCTTAAAGCTAACTGCACACCTCCCCATGATATCCCCGGTAAACCCATTGGGGAATACCTGCCCAGAGGTGCTGGGAGCGAGATACTGCGCGACCTCATGGCGCGCTCGGAGGCGGTCCTGAAAGACCATCCGGTCAACATATCCAGGAAAGCACGCGGTGAACTCCCCGCGACCAATATCTGGCTGTTCTGGGGCAGCGGCCAGGTGCCCCCTATGCCGGCTTTTAAAAAGGTCTACGGAATTAAAGCCGCCATGACATCAGGGGTCGACCTGTTGAAAGGGCTGGCTAAAATGTCAGGCATGACTATACTTGACATAAAAGGTGTGACCGACGGACCCGATAGCGATAACATCGCCCAGGCGGAAGGCGCTCTGGCGGCTTTGAAAAAGCATGACCTCGTGGTTGTCCACATCGAAGCTCCTGACGAGGCTGGCCATACCGGCGATATCAAAGGCAAAGTAAGCGCCATCGAAAAGATAGACGCGGAAGTGGTTAGTCGATTACGTAAATGGCGCGGCGACGACCTGCGCGTGCTCGTTATGCCCGACCACCCCACCCCCATCAGCGTCCGGACCCATACCCCGGAGCCCGTACCGTTTTTGCTGTGGGGAAAAGGGATAAAGGCAAACGGGGCCGGGCGCTTTACCGAGGCGGAAGCCGCAAAGACTGGCATTTTCATCGAAGATGGGTATAAAATAATGGCGAAGCTGGTGGGGAAGTAAGTGCCTTCGAGAGAAGAGGAAGAATCAGCAGCCAGGTGGGAGCCGCGCGGCGAGCCTTTGTGCCCGTTCTGCGGCAACAAAAAGGTCTATTACAATAAACACTATAAATCATGGCGGTGCGGGAGCTGCGAAAAGAGCTTTCCAACTCCCAGCTACGGCGGAAAGGGAAAACCGTCCTGGTTCCAGAGGCACTTCGGGAGCAAATGAGTAACAGCGCAATTGCGCAAATGAGTAAGTAAGGAATAAACAAAATGGCCTTATTCGTCCAAAAATACGGCGGCTCGTCCGTGGCGGACGCCGCGAAAATCAGCAACGTCGCCCGGCGCATTATCAAAACGAAAGAAGCCGGCAACCAGGTGGTGGTCGTCGTTTCCGCTATGGGCGATACCACGGATGACTTAATCAAGCTGGCCTACCAGGTCAATAAGCAGCCGGACCAGCGCGAGCTGGATGTCCTCCTTTCCACCGGCGAGGTCGTCGCCAGTACGCTGCTGGCCATGGCGCTGCATTCGCTCGGCCAGCAGGCCATCAGCCTCTCCGGCGCGCAGGCGGGCATCAAGACCGATGCCGCGCACAGCAGCGCCCGCATCACGGATATCGACCCCAAGCGCATCGTCAAAGAGCTGGACAAAGGCAATATCGTCATCGTGGCCGGTTTCCAGGGTATCACCGAGGATTCGGATGTTACCACGCTGGGGAGGGGAGGCTCGGATACTACCGCCGTGGCGCTGGCGGCGGCGCTGAAGGCCGAACGTTGCGAAAGATATACTGATGTCGATGGGATTTATACCACCGACCCCCGTCTGCTCCCCGAAGCACGCAAACTGCGTGATATAAGCTACGATGAAATGCTGGAGATGGTAACCTACGGGTTCAAGGCCATCCAACCGCGGGCAGCAGAGCTTGCGGAACTCTACAGCGTTCCTCTGCTGGTAGCGTCGAGCTTTAATGAAAACCCCGGCACGTTAATTCATAAAGAGGTGTCTATGGAAATACGCAATAAAGTTAGGGGCATTGCCCATGACCTTGATGTAGCGACGATAACCGTGGTCGGCGTCCCCGACCATCCCGGCATCGCGGCGGGGATTTTCATGCCTCTGGCGAAGGCCGGCATCAGCATCGACACCATCGTCCAGAACGCCAGCGTAAAAAATATTACCGACCTTACTTTCACGGTAGCCCAGAGCCAGCTTAAAGCGGCCATGGCTGTGGTCGAGCCCATCGCTAAATCTATCGGCGCCAAACAATGCATCGGCGACCCCAAATGGGGGAAGGTCAGTATCATCGGTACCGGGATGCAGAACGCCCCCGGTTACGCCGCCCGGATGTTCGATACCTTAAGCAAAGCGCACATAAATATACAGCTGATTACGACATCGGAAATCAGGATAACTTGCATCATCGAGGAATCGAAGGTCAAAGACGCGGTACAGGCCCTGCACCGCGCCTTCGAACTCGAGAAAGAAGACTAGCCTTCTCGCCGCTTCCTGGTAATTTACCCTACCTCTTTTGCTATTTAGCTGGAGGCACAATCAGCACCTGTTTGGTGTAGCCAAATACCGTTCCGTTTTGAAGTGTCCCGTTTATCGTCAGGGGATAGGTAACGTTATCGCTGAATCCTCCCCCAATCAACACCATTCTAGCGTTGGCAGTTTTATCGGGCTGTAGAGGATTTGAAGGCGTCATGTCAAACGTGAAATTAAAGGCCCGGCTCAATTTCAGGGTAGCACCTAGAGAAATTATTGGTACGGTGGCCGCATTCTTCAGTGTGACCTCGACTACTGGCCCTCCGGGGTTAATCGGTTGGAGGGGACCGACGATAGACACGATTTCAATGAGTTCCTGGGGAGGCGTGCCAGACAAGTGGGAAGATGGGAATAAATCCTTATTGCAACCGGATATCGTTAAAACAGAAAGAACGACAGCGATAATTAATAATACTGTCGTTCTTTTCACAGGTTGAGCCTTACAAAAGAGATTTTAAACGGCGATTACTTCTTTAACTTCCGGGACTTCCTGCTTCAGGATGCGTTCAATCCCGTTCTTCAGGGTCATTGTTGACATCGGGCAGCCGGCGCAAGCGCCGACGAGTTTCACTTTCACGGTCCCGTCACTGACACTCACCAGCTCAACGTTACCGCCGTCCTTTTCCAGGTACGGGCGGACTTTATCCAGTACTTCTTTGACTTTTTCTTCCATGACTATCTCCTTCGGGTGGCAACACCCTATATTTAAATTCTAGCTGTGCCAGGCAGGTTTGTCAAATAAATGAGATGGAAATATGACCTACGTCACTTGTGCGCCTTACCACGATAGGGTAAAATATATAGTTAAAATCGCCTTTATTTCGGGGAAGATAATGACGCGTGAAGACGAGAGACTTTCGAGAGTAAAACAGCAGCGCAGCAAAAAAGCTATCGACCTGGCCATGCAGGCACGCTGGCAGGAGGCTGTTAGCGTCAACCAGTCAATCGTGCAGGATTTTCCTGAAGACGTCGATGCTTTCAACCGCTTGGGCCGGGCTTACATGGAGCTCGGCCGCTACAAGCAGGCCCGCGAAGCCTACGAGAACGCGGTCAAGCTGGACCCCTATAACGCCATTGCCAGCCGGAACATACGGCGTCTCAACGATATTAAAGAGACCGAGGCGGCCGAAGTGGAGACGAGTAAAGTCGAGCCGCAGCAGTTCATCGAAGAAATAGGCAAAGCGGGGGTGGTGACTCTCATTGAACTGACGCCCAAGGAAAAACGCGCCTACGTGGTCGCCGGCGACAGGGTAGTCTTAAAAGCCGCCGGCTCGGTCCTCACGGTGGAGAGCGGCCGCGGTGAATACATCGGTCGGGTGGAACCAAAACATGCGCAGCGGATTGCCCGCCTGATGCAGGGCGGCAACCAGTATTCGGCGACGGTCGTGAGGTCCACCGCCGACGGAATGACGGTAATGGTACGCGAGACGTTCCAGCATCCGAGTCAGGCCGGCAAGCTGTCCTTCCCGCCGAAAGGGATGGAGGAGTTCCGCCCTTATGCCAGCGATAAGCATTTGAAGCTCGAAGAAGGAGAGGGAGAGGAGGAGGAGTCCGGCTATACGATAATCGGCGGCGATGAAATCGAGGTATTGCCCGAGGAAGCCGAGGGCGTCGATGACAACGGAAATGAAGAAGACTAGGAGGATACTCT
>JBEKDL010000044.1:0-23210 GCA_050014355.1 Dehalococcoidales bacterium
GATATGCTAAATTGGTTGAAAAAGAATACCAAACTTATAAGCAGTTACAATGAAATACGTGTTTACAAATAGATTGCTTTCAGATAAAAGCCGGCACTTATGACCTGGTAGTTTTTCTGCGCTAGGACTTGGGCAGCCTTTCCCATGAGACACGCTTCGAGATTCCAAAGAAAATTATTATGAAATAGGTTGCCTGATTATAGATGATGCCTTAATCGTCTTTACCTGTTTTAATACCGCTTTACTGTTGGGTACGTGGGGGCCAGTTGCGGAACCGAGCAGAGTCATTTTATTCTCACAATTATATTAATTAAATTCAAGCGTCCGACGTAAACAAAAACGTCGGCGTTATCTTCTCGGGCAGCCTGTGCGTTTTCCATCTGGGACTTCTTTTTCGAAAATGTGCTAAACTATGGCCAGATATTTTTTTATATAAAGTATTTTTTTGCCAGGGCTTTTCTTTGTGAAAGGAAATATCATGGACTCACTTAAAGATATGAAACTCTGTCTTTACAGGAAGGAGATAAACAGACAAGATGTATTTTTACTTCTACCAGGTATCCATGATTTTATCTCTAATCATTTCCCTGTCCGTGATAGTATTGACATGGCGTCGCCGCTATTTCCCCGGAGCAGGCGCGATGGTAGCTCTGGTAACCGCCACGTTTGTCTGGACGCTCGGTTTTTTTCTGGAGGCCAATAGCGATACACTGGCGCGACAGCTGTTTTTTAACAATGTCGGATATCTAGGTTCAATGTCGGTGCCGGTGGCCTGGTTTGTCTTCGCGCTAAATTATTCCAATACGGGCAAGCTAATTCGCGGTTGGAAAACAATATTCTTCTGTATTTTCCCTTTTATTATAACGGTCTTCATCTGGACCAATAACTGGCACCATCTGATATGGTCCGATGAGCACCTTAGCCAGTCCGGTCCTTTCCTGGTAACAGTTAAGACCTACGGTCCGCTCTTCTGGGCAGCCCTGACCCATAACTATCTTTTAATTGCTGCCGGGGGAATCGTCTTATTACGGAGGCTTTTTATCGGACCCCGCCTGTACGCCGAGCAAGCGATCGCTTTGATAGTGGCAGTCTGCCTGCCCTGGCTCTGGAACATCATCTACGTGTTCAACCTGGCGCCGCTGCCTCGTAAGGACCTGACACCGGTTATGTTCGCGATTTCAGGGATAGCCCTCACCCTGGGACTGATACGTTTCCGTTTATTCACCACCATACCTTTTGCCCGTAAATTTATCATTCAGCAGTTGAATGACGGCGTCCTGGTCTTTGACGCTCATAACCACCTGGTCGAAGCCAACCCGATGGCGCAGAAAATACTGGCGATAGATAAAAGCGCTATCGGAAAAAGACAGGAAGACCTGTCCGTTCTATCACCGGTGTTCGAGCGCCTTTCTTCTGCGGGCTTTAAGCGCGAAGAATTACCGCTAACGGTATCGGGAGAAAAGCGGCTCTACGAACTGGAGAAATCACCGATGCTTGTTCACGGGAAACAGCAGGTGGGCTGGCTGGCCATGCTTCATGACTTTACCGAGCGCAAGCAGGCAGAAGAGCAGTACAGGTTAATTGCCGAATATTCCGCGGATGTCATCTACAAACTGACTATCAAAGGTGAACAATATACATACGTCAGCCCTTCCGTTGAAAGATTATTGGGATACACGGATAAAGAAGCTTTGGCTATGAAATCGAAAGATGTGCTTACTCCGGAATCGTACGAGAAACAAAATATTGAACTGAAGAAAGACCTCCAACACGGCACGTTTACCAGCATCCTTCAACTCGAAGCGATTCATAAAGATGGACATATTGTCCCGATTGAGGTGCATGGCAGGCTTGTTTGCGATGAGAAAGGGGAGCCGGTGGAAATCGTTGGCGTCGTCCGCGATATCACCGAGCGGAAGAAAATGACGGAGCAGCTTATGATGCAAGACCGCCTGGCATCCATCGGCCAATTGACTTCAGGTCTGGCTCACGAGCTTAACAACCCCCTTACCAGTGTTATCAGTTTCTCATCTCTATTGCTTAACCGAGAGTTCCCTGAAGATGTTAAACAGGATTTACAGGTTATTCAAGATGAAGCCAAGAGGACTGCCGATATCGTGAAAAACCTCCTCGCTTTCACCCGGAAACAGCCCCGCGGAAAACAGCCAATGAATATTAACGAGAGTATCCAGAAAGTCATGGACCTGCGGGCCTACGAGCAGAAGGTAAATAATATCCAGGTCAATATCAACCTTGACCCGGAGCTCCCGCAAGTCATCGGGAATGAATCCCAGCTGCAGCAGGTATTTTTCGATATCGTCATCAATGCCGAATATTTTATGCTTGAAGCCCACGGTGAAGGTACCTTAAAAATAACCACGGAAAAAGCGGGGAATTATATCCGGGTTTTATTTGCCGATAATGGCCCGGGGATTTCCAGCGAGAACATGAAACATCTTTATACCCCGTTTTTCACCACCAAGGAAGTAGGCCAGGGCACCGGGCTTAGTTTGAGTATTTGTTCCGGGATAATAACCGAGCATGGCGGCAGGATAATGGCTGAAAGCGAACCGGGCAAAGGCGCTACCTTTATTGTTGAGTTGCCTGAATATGACAGGCTGGCCGGTGAGAATGATAATGAGTAAACGCACTTTTCCCTTAAAAAAAATGCTGCTGGCCACCAGCAACCAGGGCAAAATACTCGAATATAAAGCCCTTCTTAAAGGAATCCCTTACGAGATAGTTACTCTTTCCGATCGGGGCATTTCGATGGAAGTGACGGAGACCGTCCGCACTTACGAGGAAAACGCCCGGCTGAAGGCGGTTACCCTGGCCAGAGAAAGCGGGTTGCTCACCCTGGCGGACGACTCGGGGCTGGAGGTAGACGCTTTGGGGGGAGAGCCGGGGGTACGCTCGGCGAGGTACGCGGGCGAAGGCATTTCTGACGCCGACCGCAATGCTTACCTGCTTTCAAAACTTGCTAACGTACCGGAAAATAAGCGTACCGCCCGCTTTGTTTGCGTTATCGCCATCGCGGAGCCGGGCGGTAAAGTGGCAATTTTTAGAGGCGAACGCCGGGGTTTTATTACTACCGCGCCGCGGGGTAAACACGGCCACGGCTACGACCCCGTTTTTTACGTGCCGGAGTTAGGCAAGACCATGGCCGAGCTGACGCTGGAGGAAAAGAACAACGTGAGTCACCGCGCGCGGGCGGCGGAAAAGGCACGGGAGGGTTTGAAGGGGTAGATGCGCAAGTAAAGGCAACCTACTTACCACCTCACAAACATCGGGATGTCTGATTCTCTTGCACTATGATCAGACTTCCGATAAAGAATTATTAAGTATCTTACCATTGGCTTATACTCAAGCAGTTTAGAGATTCGTTTAGGTGTTTTCTTTTTATGGTCTTTACCGGCTTGGGACTGCGTAAGGCAATAGCGGCCGTGTAATATCAAGCTTAAAGTGAAGTAACTGAAATTTAAAGGGGGGTGTATAAAGCGTCCCCCTTTCATTTTTTTAGGGGGGTAGAAATATTTATTTAAAATCCCCTTTGCTCCCCCTTTTTAGTGTCTTCTGGTAAAGATTTATGAAGTATAATCATTACCACTTAGATACAAGACGGAAGTTAGTTGCCCCCTAAAGCTTAACTGGTGAAACGGTAATCTGGAAGCAGACGGACTCCCCGGAAGGGGAGTCCGTCTTGAACACATGACATTAACAGGCACCGCCTACGGGGCGCGTGTGGCTACCCAAGTTGTGACACCGTTTGTGCCGGTACCACTCATGGTGTTCCAGTCCAAGTCCACCGTACCCGTAAGCGTTGTTGTATAGCCGTTTGTGTAAGTGATAGTCATTGTGACAGAATCTCCAGTCAACTGACCAGTCATCGTCCAATCATATCCGTCCAGATACGGACCACCTGCCGGATACCCTCCGGTGCCAGTAAGTGCGCCGGTCCAACTCTGGGTTTCGATGGACATGTCGTGCATAAAGGCTCCATTATTTACGTCAAGGAGCCATGTACCGGTCAGATGACCCTGCTGGCAATAATAAATTCTGCAACCGGAGAACGAGGCCAGCAGGGCAACGGCTAGAACTATCGCAATTAGCTTTTTCATCTCTCAATTACTCCTTTCTTTTAAGATTGCCTTATCGCCCGTCGACCTCGGGTATTGCGACTTATTCAACTGTAACAGTTTAGCTTTTTCAAAATCCTACAGCTCCTGAAGCTGGTTTAACTGGGGCAACGAGTTAACAACTGGTATCCCTTCTGGGGGCAGGTCAACTTCGTTTGGTATTATTTGTTTGAAAAACTATAGTATTATTTAAAGAAATTGTCAATACGCAAAGTGTTAAAATATAGTCAAGGTATGAAAGTAAGAAATATTAAATACAAAGATAAGGCTCATTATTACCCACCCGGAGCAATGCCATATTTTATAGACTTAATTAGCTTCCGTTTGCCATTTACGCTATAATATCCATTGAAGGTATCATTATGACAGGTCTTTCCGATTCTTTCCAGCGCCCCATCAACTATCTGCGTATCTCGGTGACGGACCGTTGCAACCTGCGCTGCATCTACTGCATGCCGGAGAACGGCATCAGTCTGATGTCCCACTATGACATCTTGAGCTACGAGGAAATCTACACCGTTGTAAAAGCTGCCGCGGAAATGGGCATCAGCAAAGTCAGGCTCACCGGCGGCGAACCGCTGGTCAGGGCCGGGCTGCCCGACCTGGTCGCGCTAATTTCCAGCATCGATACTATCGAAGATATTTCCCTGACGACTAACGGTATCCTGCTCGCGCAATACGCCGCCGAGCTTAAAGAGGCCGGGCTGCGTCGGGTGAATGTCAGTCTGGACACCCTTAAGCCCGAAAGGTTCCGGCAGATTACCCGCTGCGGGACCTTACAAAGCACCCTCGAAGGCATTGAAGCGGCCCTCCAGACAGGCCTTACCCCCGTGAAAATCAACATGGTGGTCATGGCGGGGGTGAACGATGACGAGCTCACGGATTTCGCCGCAAAGACCGTCAAAGACGGCTGGAACGTGCGCTTTATCGAGCTGATGCCTTCGAGCGCAAACGAACCCGTCTCCGGTAAGCTCGTCTCTGTCAGCGATATGAAAAAACGCATCGAGGCAATGGGCAAGCTGGAGCCGTCCAGCGTAGAGGTCGGCAACGGGCCAGCTAAATATTTCCGCCTGCCCGGCGCCAGCGGCACCATCGGCTTTATCTCGCCGGTCACGGAGCACTTCTGCTTCCAGTGCAACCGGCTCCGCCTCACCGCCGATGGCAAGCTGCGTCCCTGCCTTTTAAGCGAGGACGAAATCGACCTCAAGGCGCCCCTGCGCGGCGGCGCCCCGATGGAAGAATTGAAAAAACTTATCGCCAGGGCTATTGCCACCAAGCCGAAAGGCCACCGCCTGGCTGAAGGCAACCGGCCCAAAGGCCGGCCGTTCTCCCAGGTGGGGGGATAAAAGGGGGTGAAAAACTATGAGAACTAAAAGTACGCGTGCCCTTCCGATAGATACGGAAAGGAGAGTGCGCCCGGAAGAGGCTGCCATAAAAAAGCTCACCCACATCGATGCCGCCGGACGGCCCCGCATGGTAGACATTACCGGCAAGGCCGATAGCGCCCGCGCGGCCACCGCTAAAGGACTGGTCAGGATGCACCCGGCCACTTTTAAACTCATCAAGCAGGGGGGCATCGCCAAGGGAGACGTGCTCTCCGTGGCGCAGCTGGCAGGCATCATGGCCGCCAAGCGCACTCCCGACCTGATACCGCTCTGCCACCCGATTCTTATCGACAGCGTCGAAATCGATTTTCAGCCGGACGAAACGGAAAGCACCATAGAAATTACCGCCACTGTCGCCAGCACCGGCAAGACCGGAGTGGAGATGGAAGCGCTGACGGCTACCGCCGTAGCTGCCCTGACGGTATACGATATGTGCAAGGCCCTCGACCGCGGCATGAAGATTGAAAATGTGCGTCTGGTGCATAAAAGCGGCGGGAAAAGCGGCACCATAGACCTTGAATAGTCCCCGATTTTGTTATATATTAAACTACCACAGCTAAATTTGGGGGGTGCGCCATGAAACTAACATGCCTTCAGGAGAACCTGAACCGGGGACTTAGCATCGTCGGGAGGGCGGTAGCCACCCGGACGACCCTGCCCATCACCAATAACGTCCTTTTGGCTACGGACGAAGGCCGCTTGAAGCTCGTCGCCACCAACCTGGAGATGGCCATCAGCTGCTGGATTGGCGCGAAAGTCGAGGATGAGGGTTCCATCACCGTACCCGCCCGCCTCTTGACCGAGTTTGTCAGCTCGCTCCCCAGTGACACCATCGCTATCAACCTTTCCCCCCAGACCAAAACCCTGGGGCTGAAGTGCGCCCGCTTCGAGGCCCGCATCAGCGGCGTGGACGCTAAAGATTTCCCCCCGATACCCAACATCGATGACGGCATCACGACCAAGATTGAAGTGGAAGCCCTGCGCCAAGGCATCAACCAGGTTGTTTTCGCGGCGGCCACGGAGGAATCGCGACCGGTGCTGACCGGCGTCGACGCCCAGTTCGACGGCGATAAACTGACGCTGGCCGCGGCCGATGGATTCAGGCTGGCCGTGCTTAAACTGCCTATCAAGAGCAAAGTCAGCCCGAAGACAGAAATCATTATCCCGGCGCGGACGATGACGGAGCTTAACCGCCTTATCGGCGACCAGGAAGAGACCATTGATATAACACTCAATCCTAACAAGAGCCAGGTTCTGTTCCGCATGAAAAGCATTGAGCTGGTGTCCCAGCTGGTGCAGGGCACTTTCCCCAATTACTCCCAGCTCATCCCCAAGAGCTATAATACGCGCGTTATCGTCAACAAAGATGAGTTCCTGCGAGCTACTAAGACCGCCTCGATTTTCGCCCGCGACGGCAGCGGCATCGTGCGGCTCGTGGTGACGCCGGGCAGTGAAAGCGCCCCGGGCAAGATTTCCGTTTCCGCCCGCTCGGAAGAAATCGGCGACGATGTCGGTGAAATCGATGCAACGGTGGAAGGGGATGATTCAAAGATTGCCTTCAACGGCCGCTATCTGACCGATGTTTTAAGCGTGCTTAAAGAGTCACAGGTAGCGCTGGAGACCACGAGCCCCTCCAGCCCCGGCCTTATCCGCCCGGTTGGCTCGGACAACTATACCCACGTGGTCATGCCCATGTTTGTACAGTGGTAGGAAAAGTTAATTCCAACGGAATGACACCCTGAATCCCTATAACGTCATTGCCCCTGGTATAAACCTTTATATCCAGAGCATCTAGGGCTAGCGCCTGTATTTCCGGCGTGCTGCGTTGTCACGAGGTCATGGTGCCTAACAATGATGAGAACTATTAGGACTGACCAGTCGCTAATTCAAGGTCATATCTTCCCGGAAACGTTTCGTAAAATCACCATAGTTTTACATTTCCTTTTTTAAATTCATCCAGTATTATTTCCGTAGTCCATGTGACTGTTTGTATAATCGCGCACCCCCGGGATATCTTCAAAAAATCACTACCAGCCTCATTATCCGTCAGGTTCCATACTTTCCCGAAATATTTGTTTAATATATCCCGGCAGAGTATGGAGTTATATTCCCGGTAAAATTTATCCAGTATGGTGTTCCGAATGTAGGCACAGACGGTACGTAAAGATATCTCATCCTGATTATCACGTGTAGTCCCCAGAGCCAGACCCATCACCATGATACTGGCGTTTATGGCACCACAGGTACCATCGATCACCATACTGGTACCGCCGGTAAAACCACCTGCCGCGGAGAAGAACTTCTCTTCTAACTCTTCCGGGATAATCACCAGACCTCCCCATCTCAGACCATCGATTACGGCTAAAAAGGTGCACTGGCCGCAGCCCTTATACTGCGCCTCATATATAATAGCCAGTTCCTCCGCTTTTTTAATGATTGCCTTTTTCGGCCGCTTGAGCTTCACTGCTAACTGCCACTCCCGTTTTCACTTCGTTTCCACTACTATGCATCGCAAATAGGAGGTTAATAGTCGCGCCGGTTATTAATATTCAATGATGATTTGTAAATTCATTTGTTACCAGCGTGATAAATTGCTCTGTCATGGAATGCTCGGGCGCATCCGTGCGAATAAGAACAGCCGCCCCCACATATATCTCGCCGGGTAACGGCAACACTTTAAGTGCGCCGCTCGAGATATCATTTTCCACACTTTTTTTATGGTAGAGCCCCATGCCTTTACCGTTTTCTACGAGGCTCTTACCCCATTCCAGGCTATTAACTTCCACGATGATGGGAACAGGCATGTTACATCCTCTGACCTTAAGCTTATTAAGAATAATACGGCGTGTCGCCGATGTCTCCGGTCCTGTAATCAGCGGGTAACCGCAAATATCTATGAAGTCCAGATGTTCTTTTTGAAATATGGGACTGGAAGGAGCGGCAACGAGTACTAATTTCTCGCGTTTTGAAAGCGTAATAGACTTTAACTTGGGGTTTTGATAGTCCATACTGACTACGATGCCAAGGTCAACCTGTAAATTGGCAACATCCTGAGCGACCTCGAAAGAAGTTGCATTCTTGACGATAAGCTTGACGTTGGGATAACAGTCTTCAAATATGGAAGCTGCGGCAGCTACGGTGGAACTGAAAGTGGAGCATATGCCCACACGCAGGTTGTTCTCTTTGAGGTTCTCCAGGAAGTTCTCGGCGCCCACCATCTGATGATAGACTTCATCGGCGTATTTTAAAAGACCGATACCAGCTCGAGTTAATATGACTTTTTGTTTTTTTACATCTAAGAGCTTGATGCCGACATTCGCTTCCAGAGTTTTAATGTGGTAGGTAACAGTTGGTTGTGATAGACAGAGCTTTTCGGCTGCGGAAGTGAGGCTTTGTTCCGTAGCTACATGATAAAAGACAATCAAGTTCTGAATATCCAGCTTCAATGGTGTCAAAGCTTTTGACTCTCCCCGCTATGCTACCTGTGAGATGTAATCGCGCAAGTACCATCGACTATAGTCAGAATTCAGATTGCTTCTAGGGTTTATCTATGATATCATAGAGAATTTAGTATTGCAATCCACCAGTTCCCATGTTAAATTGCGGATGGCAAGGTCAAACGATATAATACGGTAATATCGGAGGTGATGGTATGTGACATGAACCAGCGAACGAAATGGCAGATGGCAAAAGGAGGTTTACAATAGTATGTGGAACAAAGGTCTAAAATATACTTTGCCGATAATGATTTGTCTTGTTATTCTCATCGCTGTTATCCCTGGTTGTACAAAACAAGCTGCCTCTAAAGACACCATCAACGTTGGTATGGCGAGGTCTCTCTCTGGCCCCCTGGCCACAATCTCCAACTCGGCATTTGTGCCCGTCTATAAAGAGTGGATGAAAGAGGTCAACGATGCCGGCGGCATTAATGTGGGCGGAAAGATGATGAAGATAAAACTTACGGTTTACGATGATAAAAGCGATGCCGCCACTTTGACCCAACTTACCGAGAAACTGATTCTCGAAGATAAGGTCGATTTCCTGTGGCCTGCCTGTGGTACCGCCATGTTATTCGCCCAGGCCCCTATCGCCAACAAATACAACAAAGTACTCATAACGGCAGAAGGCGGTGCTACGAGCCTCGAGCCCATGCTACCCAGCATGCCCTATATCTTCGTAACTTTGAGCTTCTCGGACTGGTATGAAATGCCCGTCCTCGCTGATATGCTCCAGGCAAAAGGCGTCAAGACAGCCTATATCACCTACATTTCAGACCTGCATGGCATCGAGTACAACAGCGAAGCCGGTATCGAGTTCGGCAGGGTCGGCATCCAGATTCTCGGCACCAAAGCTTTGCCGCCAGATATCAAAGACCTGTCGCCAGTTATTAAGGAAGCCAAAGCTTCTAACGCTGATGCCTTCATGTGCTTTGCCTATCCTGACCAGATTATGCCGGCTGTAGGAACTTCCATGGAGCTTAGCTACAACCCCAAAGTCTGGTTGGGTGGTCCCGGTGTCAACTTCGGGTTCTTCCATACCACTTTCGGAGCAGCTGTCGAGGGTGTGACCGGCTGGGCTGCCTGGGAAAGGGCTTCCTCACCGGCACTCAACACCCTCGCCGATAAGCTCTATACCGGCCAACCGGAAGATGTACAGGACTGGTGGGGCGCCTGTTTCTACTGGGCCGGCCTGGATATGTGGAAAGCCGCCATCGAAAAAGCCGGAACTCTGGATAATACCAAAGTCATGCAGGTTCTCAAATCGCAACACATGAATACCGTTTTAGGAGATACCTGGTTCGAGAACGGACTCATGGCTAAACAGACCCATCCCGGCGAGGTCGGTCAGTGGGTAAACGGGGTATATCATATCGTCGGACCTGCCAGTAAAGCCCATGCGCAGTTTGAATATCCCAAACCAGCCTGGCCGGCGCCAGCTAGCAAATAAAGAAAATAGCCAATATTAAAAAAAGGGGCGGGCTGTCTAAAGGGAAAAACGTTACTCTGGATATCTCTCGCTAGCGTAAAAGTGTCACGTACCTTTAGGCAGCCTGCCCGTGTGATTAATCCCGGTCAGGAAATAATGCAAATATGGAAAAATTCCTTGATGTAGCCATCGCCGGTTTACTGCTGGGCGGGCTCTATGCGTTGATTGCCATGGGACTTAGCCTCCAGTACGGTGTTGCCCGGGTCCTGAACGTAGCTCATGGCGAGTTCATCATGCTTGGCGGCATGACCACCTGGACGCTTTTCACAGTATTTCACATCAATCCGCTGCTTTCTATCGTCGTCGCCGGTCCGATTGCTTTTTTCCTCGGCTTTATTATTCACCGGACGTTATTCAAAAAACTCCTTAACTCATCACCAAATCAGGGCATTTTTGAAAGTAACTCCATGCTGGCATCCTTCGGCCTGATGTATATTGTCCAGAATATCGCCTTTATCGCCTGGAATCCCAATATCCGGGGGTATTCCTACTTACAGCACCCGGTTGATATTGGTGGAGCACTTTTTGGTGCTAACCGGCTGGTTACCCTCGGTTTTGCCATACTCATAGGCATCGTTTTCTATCTCTTTTTAGCCCGCACCCGTATGGGTAAAGCTATCCGGGCCGCCGCCTCCGACCCGACCACCGCCGACCTTATGGGCGTAAATATTAACCTGGTGCTGGCAATATGTTTCGGTCTTGGGGCCGCCATGGCCGGTGTCGCCGGGGTACTTATCAGCATATGTTACCCCGTTCATGCCTCCATGGGCATGGAATACACCATTATCGCCATTATTGTCGTCGTCCTTGGAGGCATGGGCAGTATCCCCGGGAGTTTTATCGGCGGTTTTATTCTGGGCATTATCGGTAGTATCGTAGCCTACATCGAGCCGGGTCTGGTTATTGTTGCCTATTATGTGATATTTATCCTATTGTTGCTGGTAAGACCAACGGGTATTCTGGGGAAATAGACTAATGAATGATTATTTAAAAAGCTAAAAGTAAGACCATGCAAACCCTGATAATCATTATCAACATCATAGCGTTAGTTTTTACCGGCTGGTTTATTGACTGGGCGCTGCGACATGATAAAAAGAAGAAGATGCTCGTGCCGGGAATACTTGTGCTGGCACTGATTGTTATTGCCGCCCTGCCCTTTTACGGGTCGACTTACTCCATGATTCTGATGACCAGCATCTTGATGTATACTATCCTGACAGTCAGCTGGACCCTCTTCTCTGGCCCCACCGGTTATATATCCTTGGCACCAGCGGCATTTTTCGGAGTGGGCATCTATACCTCTGCCATTCTGGGTAAACATTACCCCATTATTTCAGTGGTCATTATCGGCGGTCTTATCAGCTTCTGTCTGGCGGTCCTCGTTGGCGCCCTGACCCTCCGTTTGAGGGGAATTTATTTTGCCATCTTCACCTTCGGACTTGTACAGTTAATGAGCGCGTTTCTCCTGTGGTACGAAATTAAGTTCACCGGGACCCGCGGCAGATTTGTGGTCGTTATCAACAACCAAACGATATTTTATATCATGCTGGTAATCTTTATCTCATTACTGATTACCTCCTATTTTATCCGGCGTTCCAAGTACGGCCTGGCGCTGCAGAGTATCGGTCAATATGAAGAAGCCGCCGCTCACATAGGTATCAACGTGACCGCTATAAAAATAGTGGTCTTTGCGATTAGTGCCCTTTTCATGGGCATGGCTGGCGCCATCATGGCTACAAGGTGGACATATGTCGACCCGTATAGCGCTTTCGATTCATTCATCTCCTTCCTGCCGGTGTTAATGGCTATCTTCGGCGGCATGAGACAGTTCTATGGCCCCGTTTTAGGCGCGTGTATCTTTGCCTACCTGGAAGAACTGTTACTGACCAAGTTCCCTTACTATTATAAGCTTAGTTTCGGCATCGTGCTGGTAGCGGTGATATTATACCTGCCCGATGGGTTGGTGGGGCTGATACAGACTTTAAGGAACCGTATTTCGAGAGGGCGCAATGCCATATTTTCTTGAAGGCAAAAACTTGACCAAATATTTTGGCGGACTAGCCGCGGTCACGGATGTTGATTTTTACGTTGACCAGGGCGAAATACTCGGTCTTATCGGTCCTAACGGGGCCGGTAAAACGACCCTTTTTAATTTAATATCCGCCGCTCTTGTGCCCAAGCCCGGTGCCATTATCTTCAAGGGGCAAAATATTACCGGAATGAAACCTTATCAAATCTGCCGGATGGGCATTGCGCGTACGTTTCAGACGGTAAAAATCTTCGGGAATATGCCTGTCATCGATAATGTCCGGATCGGTTCGCTTTTCGGGGCTTCAACCCGGGTATCTTCATCCGAGGCTGATAGAGTTACAGCCGAATTATTGTCATTTGTAGAATTATCCAGTCAGAGGTATTTACTGGCCAAAGACCTGACGCTGGCTAACCAGAAGAGACTGGAGGTAGCCCGTGCCCTGGCCACCCGGCCGGAATTGCTTTTGCTGGATGAAATGATGGCCGGGCTGACTTATACCGAGGTTGCGCAAGCCATGGAACTGGTGGAAAAGATACATCGAAAGGGCGTTACCATCATCATGATTGAGCACGTGATGAAGGCGATTATGAACGTCTGCGACCGCATCATCGTCCTGCACCACGGGAAAAAAATAGCGGAAGGTACGCCGCAGGAAATAGCCGGAAACCAGACGGTAGTTGAGGTGTATTTGGGTGAGCAATCCCATACTGGAAGTTGACAAAATCAGGGCGTACTACGGCAGGATCCAGGTGCTGTGGGACGTTTGCCTGAAAATCAATGAGGGCGAAATAGTAGCCCTCGTCGGCGCTAACGGCGCGGGCAAGACGACCCTCCTCCGCGTAATATCAGGTATCTTGCGCCCGGCATCCGGTACCATTAATTTCCTCGGTCGGAGAATAGACGAACTTTCGCCTCATGCCATCGTAGAACTCGGCATATCCCATATTCCAGAGGGTAGAAAGTTATTTACTGAAATGTCCGTACAGGAAAACCTGGAAATGGGCGCTTATACGTCCCATGCCTGGAAGCTCCGGCACGAGACAATTCTTGATGTCTACCGGCTTTTTCCTGTATTAAAAGAGCGCGCCAGGCAGATGGCTGTAACCTTAAGCGGA
The DNA here is from genome assembly GCA_050014355.1 of Dehalococcoidales bacterium. Classification (GTDB taxonomy): domain Bacteria; phylum Chloroflexota; class Dehalococcoidia; order Dehalococcoidales; family RBG-16-60-22; genus Fen-1077. The sequence continues at coordinate 13,655 of JBEKDL010000044.1, forward strand.
GGCGAGCAGCAAATGCTGGCGATGGGGCGGGGGCTGATGTCGAGGCCGAAATTGTGTATCATCGATGAGCCTTCCAACGGGTTAGCTCCCAAGTTGGTTGCAGAAGTTTTCCAGGTTATCAAGTCGCTCCGCGAGCATGGCATGACCATTCTACTCATCGAGCAGAATGTCCGCCAGACTTTAGAGATAGCCGACCGCGCCTGTGTGCTGGAAAATGGGAGAATCGTCCTGGAGGGCTGCTGTGAAGATCTTCTCCATAGTGACCATGTAAAAGAAGCCTACCTGGGAATAACAATCACTGACAGGGAGGGAAATAAAATGGAAAAAAAGATGACACCGGACGAAAAGCAGGAGGCGCTGTTCCAGAGCTGGCTCTCACCGAAAGACCCGCAAGGAAATGCCATAAAATTCCTAAATGCTGAAGCAGAACAGGCTTATCAAGCCCGGATTACCAGGATAAAAGACGCTATCCAGATGAAAAAACTACCTGACAGGGTTCCGGTGCTGGTGCTCCCCAGCTTTTTTCCTGTTTATAACGCCGGAATTACCCCGCGGGATGCGATGTACGATTATAAAAAACTTACGGCAGCCTATAAGAAATTCCTGCTGGACTTTCAGCCTGACGGTCATATCGGCGCGGATATGCCCGGCCCGGGAAAATTCTTCGAGGCTCTTGATTACAAGCTATACTCCTGGCCCGGCCACGGGGTCCCGCCGGAGCGTTCTTACCAGGCCAACGAGGGCGAATATATGAAGGCTGATGAGTATGACGCCCTGATTCACGACCCATCCAATTTCATGAGCAACATTTATTTTCCACGTATCTTCGGCGCTCTGGAATCGTTTAAAATGCTGCCCGCCCTGACCGGTATCCTCGAAATGTACGGGCTGGCCTATAATTTCATACCCTTCGGCCTACCTCCAGTCCAGGCAGCTTTAGAGTCTTTGATTAAAGCTGGAAACGAGGTTATGAAATGGCTGGGGGCTATCGGCGCCTGGAACACGGAGACTATCGCTGCAGGATTTCCCAATATCGTCGGCGGTTTTACTAAAGCTCCTTTCGACGTCATCGGCGATACTTTAAGAGGGACTAAGGGGATAATGCTGGATATGTATCGCCAGCCCGATAAGCTTTTAGAAGCTATGGAAGCGATGGTGCCGTTGATGATAAAGATGGGGGTAGGCGCAGCGCAAATGAACGGCAAACCACTCATCTTTATGCCTTTGCATAAAGGGGCCGACGGCTTTCTTTCCGATGCCCAGTTTAAAAAGTTCTACTGGCCCTCGTTAAAAAAGGTAATGATGGGATTGATTGATGAAGGAATTGTGCCATTCCCCGCGGCGGAGGGCGGCTACAATACGCGTATAGACGTCGTCAAAGAACTGCCCAAAGGTAAAACCTTGTGGATGATCGACCAGACGGATATGGCTGCGGCCAAGAAAACGCTGGGTAGTGTAGCCTGCCTGGCCGGTAACGTACCTTCATCCATGTTAATCATGGGCACGCCGCAGCAGGTCAAAGACTATGTCAAGAATCTCATCGATTCCTGCGCGGCAGGAGGCGGATACATCGTAAGCAACGGGGCGTTCTTCGATCAAGCTAAACCAGAAAACGTCCACGCTATGGTTGACTTCGCCAAGGAATACGGCGTCTATAAATAGGCACTTAAAGGTCAGCAATGTTATATTTCATATTCAATAACGGCGGAAATGTGTCCAGGTTAGCTGCTCATATTCGTTTTACCGCGTAAATTATGGGGGGAACGATGATTCGGCTAAAGAGGACAAAAAAAGAGATTATTAAAAAAGCAGAGGAACTTGGGACAGAATACGAGGCTAAATACAAGGGCTGTGGCCAGTGCACTTTTTTGGCAATAGCTGATGCCCTGAGGTGGGGAGGCTTGGAAATTATCCCGAAGGATATGGAAGAAAGACTTTTTTCAGGTATATGCGTTCTGACTGGTGGTGTCAGTATGACCGGAGATGGTACCTGCGGTGCCGTCGCCAGCAGCGTTTTGTTGATTGGCATGGCCTTGGGCATTTCACGTGAGAGTCAGGACGACAGCGTTTTACGCAGGGGTTGCGCCACCGTTCGGAATACCATTCTTGATAAGTACTATAAGGAATATAATTCTATACTCTGCAAGGATGTGCAGAGGAAGTTTTTTGGGAAAGCCTGGGACCTGACAAGTGATGAGATGAGTCAGGAGTTTCTGGGAGTGACACAGGGGTGCACTATAATGCAAACGGCAAAGTGGGCGACCGAGATTATTCTGGATGAACTGGAAAAGACGAAACCAGGGTAAATAGCTTAGTACCTATACCCTTGACAAGGTATAGCCTTTGCCCTCAGTATAGATATACCTACAACGGAACGGTGATGCCGATGTTTGTTCAATGGTAGCAGGAATTAGACCGATTTTTAGAGGGGGAGCAGAAATGCTCCCCCCTTTTTTATCAGTACCGCACCTTGGAATGCAGGGTCAACAAACGAAATTAGGCAGAGTATGTGATATCTCTTGAACCGCTTATAGTTAAAGCCTACAATATAAAGAATGTACGACCTGGTTGCCTTGCTGATTATTGTGCTATTCTCGCTGGCGAGTCTGGGGCTGGTACTCATTTGCCAGCGCCTTATGAGACAATAATGTGAATATTCTATATATTGTTTCGGGTGTAATAGCGCTCTGTTTACTGGTGTACCTCATTTTGGCGCTTCTAAAACCGGAATGGTTCAAATGAACATTTTCGATTGGCTTCAAATCGGTTCCTCACACCCGCCGTCGGACGCACCGAACGATTTATTTATCGTATCGCTGGGATACGTTCCGATGAAGAAATGGACTGGAAGCAATATGCGATAGCCATGTTGCTCTTTACTTTGGTGGGGATAGTCACACTTTATGCACTAGAGCGTCTCCAGTCTGTACTGCCCCTTAATCCCCAACACCTGGGGGCGGTTAAACAAGACCTGGCTTTCAACACTGCAATCAGCTTCAACACCAACACGAACTGGCAGAGCTATGGCGGGGAGACCACGATGAGCTATCTTACCCAGATGCTCGGCCTGGCGGTTCATAATTTCCTTTCAGCGGCCACCGGCATGGCGATACTTGTCGCCCTGGTACGCGGCTTCGTGAGGCACTCTGCCAAGACAATAGGCAATTTCTGGGTAGACATGACTCGCAGCATACTTTACGTCTTGCTACCGCTGTCTATTATCCTGGCAGTGATTTTAATTTCGCAGGGCGTGGTACAGACATTTCATGGCTCCCAGGAGGCGGCACTGGTGCAATCGACGCAGGATGCCAGCGGACAGACCGTCACTCAACAATCTCTAGCGGTCGGCCCGGCCGCTTCACAGGTAGCTATCAAGCAGCTGGGCACAAATGGCGGCGGTTTTTTCAATGTAAACTCGGCACATCCCTTTGAAAACCCAACTCCTCTATCCGACTTTCTGGAAATGCTGGCGATTCTTTTAATTCCGGCAGCGCTGTGCTACACCTTCGGCAAAATGGTCGGCGATACGCGTAAAGGCTGGGCGCTCCTTGCCGCGATGACCATCATCTTTGTGGCGATGCTATCCCTGGCCGTTTGGTCCGAGCAGCGCGGTAATCCATCTTTAGCTGGGCTTAACGTTAACCAATCAGCCAGTAGCGTTCAGTCCGGCGGCAATATGGAGGGCAAGGAAGTACGCTTCGGCTCCGCCAATTCAGCCCTGTGGGCTACCGCCACAACCGCCGCTTCAAATGGTTCCGTGAATTCAATGCATGATTCGTTCACGCCTCTGGGTGGACTGGTGCCAATGTGGCTCATGCAGCTTGGAGAAGTGGTCTATGGCGGCGTCGGCTCCGGTTTATATGGGATGCTGGCCTTCGTCATTATTGCGGTATTTGTGGCCGGTCTGATGATAGGGCGTACCCCGGAATATCTAGGTAAAAAGATTGAAGCCTATGAAATGAAAATGGCTTCGCTCATGGTGCTATTCCCGGTGTTGTTGGTACTGTTCGGCACGGCTATCGCCGTGGCCACATCAGCGGGCAGGGCAGCGGTTTTCAACCCCGGCGCACATGGCTTCAGCGAGGTGCTGTACGCCTTCTCTTCCACCAGCAACAATAATGGCAGCGCCTTTGCCGGTCTCGGCACGAATACACTTTTCTATAATATAGGCCTTAGCATCGCCATGTTCTTCGGCAGGTACTGGCTGGCCATTCCGGCGCTGGCCATCGCCGGTTCCCTGGTGCAGAAGAAGAAAGTGCCAGTAACTGCTGGCACATTGCCGACACACACTCGTGGTCATTATCGTGGGAGCGTTGAGCTTCCTCCCGGCCTTGTCCCTTGGACCTATTGTGGAACATTTACTTATTAGGTAACTAAGATGATAGAAGACTCACAACAACCGGAAATAAAGCTCCCGACAACCGAAGGCCCGGCTATGACGCCTTCGAAAAAAACGTCGCGTTTGGGACAGCGGTTATACCGCGGCGCGATTGTCGACGCTTTTATGAAGCTTAACCCGCGCTGGATGGTACGCAACCCGGTCATGTTCGTCACCGAGGTGGGCAGTATATTGACCACTGTTTTATGGCTGGAAGCGCTGTCCGGTCACGGCGAAGCACGGGCGGCTTTTATCGGTGGGGTAACTTTGTGGCTGTGGCTGTGTGTGCTCTTCGCCAATTTCTCCGAAGCGCTGGCGGAGGGTCGCGGTAAAGCGCAGGCGGCGGCGCTGCGCCGGACGCGTCAGGAAACTCAAGCCAAACGGCTCGCCCAGTCGAAACACGGAGCTAAATACGAACTGGTGTCTTCCAGCGAGTTGCGGCAGAATGATGTCTTCCTGGTCGAGGCCGGTGATATTATTCCGACCGACGGCGAGGTAATCGAGGGAATCGCTTCGGTAAACGAGAGCGCCGTAACAGGCGAAAGCGCCCCGGTCATCCGCGAATCGGGCGGCGACCGTAGCGCCGTTACCGGCGGGACACGCATACTATCGGACTGGCTGGTAGTACGCGTGACCGCTAACCCCGGAGAAGGTTTCCTCGACCGCATGATTAGTCTGGTAGAAGGCGCCAAGCGCCAGAAAACCCCCAATGAAATCGCCCTTAATATTCTGCTGGCGGCATTCACCATCGTCTTTCTCGCCGTCTGCATGACGCTGCTGCCATTTTCGTTATACAGCGTTAATGTGAACCATCAGGGCACACCGATTACGATTACGGTGCTGGCGGCGCTGCTAGTCTGCCTTATCCCGACCACAATCGGCGGGCTGCTGCCGGCCATCGGTATCGCCGGGATGGACCGCCTTATCCGGCGTAATGTTATCGCCTTATCAGGCCGGGCGGTGGAGGCGGCGGGAGATGTAGACGTCCTGCTTTTAGACAAGACAGGGACTATCACACTCGGCAACCGCCAGGCAACGGAATTTATACCTGTGGGAGCGGTAAGCGAGCGCGAGCTGGCCGAGGTGGCGCAGCTGGCTTCACTGGCTGATGAGACACCGGAAGGACGGAGTATCGTGGTTCTGGCGAAGGAAAAGTACGGACTGCGGGGAAGCGCTGTAGAAAAACAGCAGGGTATGCGCTTTATTCCCTTCTCCGCCCAGACACGCATGAGCGGCGTGGACATGAAGGGGCTGGCCATCCGTAAAGGCGCGGCGGATGCCATCGCGGCCTACATTCAAGAGCAAGGCAAGGGAGTGCCGCCGGAGCTTAAGACAATTACGGATAATATCGCGCGGAGCGGCGGCACACCCCTGGTAGTGGCGCGTAACGGTGAAGCCCTCGGCGTGGTGCACTTGAAAGATGTCGTTAAGGGTGGTATTAAAGAGCGCTTTATCAAAATGCGGAAGATGGGTATCAAGACGGTCATGATTACGGGGGATAACCCCCTCACGGCGACGGCAATTGCCGCCGAGGCGGGAGTGGATGACTTTCTGGCGCAAGCCACCCCCGAGGCCAAGCTCAAGCTGATACGCGAGCACCAAGCCGGAGGACGGCTGGTGGCTATGACGGGCGACGGCACTAACGATGCCCCGGCCCTAGCCCAGGCCGACGTGGCTGTGGCCATGAACACCGGCACGCAGGCGGCTAGGGAAGCTGCGAACATGATTGACCTGGACAGTAATCCTACCAAGCTCATTGAAATTGTAGAGACAGGCAAACAGCTGCTGATGACTCGGGGGTCTCTGACCACTTTCAGTATCGCCAACGACGTTTCCAAGTACTTCGCTATTATCCCGGCGGCTTTTGCTACCACTTATCCCGCCCTGGGGGCATTGAACATCATGCACCTGGCCACGCCGGAAAGCGCCGTTTTGTCAGCGGTGATATTCAATGCTCTAATTATCATGGCACTTGTGCCATTGGCTTTGCGCGGCGTGCCGTACCGCCCGGTAGGTGCGGCCAGGCTCCTGCGCGATAACCTGCTTATTTACGGCGTTGGGGGGCTAATTGCGCCCTTTATCGGTATTAAATTGATTGACATGATTTTGGTAGCGCTGCACCTGGCATAAACGGGGAGGCAGAAGAAAGGACTTATGCTGCGCCAGCTTAAAACCGCCCTGATTATTTTAGGAATATTCACGGTGATTACCGGAATAGTGTATCCTCTATTCGTGACCGGCATCGCCCAAGCATTTTTCCATCGCCAGGCTAACGGCAGCCTGATTACGGACAACGGAACAAACGCCGGCTCCGAGTTAATCGGCCAGCCGTTTAGCGACCCGAAGTATTTCTGGGGCAGGCTTTCGGCGACAGCGCCGTTCCTATATAATGCGGCAGCCTCTTCAGGTTCCAACTACGGGCCGTCGAATCCGGCTCTCCGGGAGGCGGTCCAGGCGCGTATAGACGCACTGAAAGCTGTCGACCCCGGTAATATTCAGCCGATACCTGTGGATTTAGTAACTTTTTCCGCCAGCGGCCTCGACCCTGATACCAGCGTGGCCGCGGCAGACTACCAGATTCCGCGTGTCGCGCGTTATCGAGGGTTAGGTGAACAGCAAGTCAAGGTACTGGTGAATCAATTTACGGAAGGCCGTCAGTTTGGCATACTGGGCGAGCCGCGCGTTAACGTTTTAAAGCTTAATCTGGCACTGGACGCCTTGAAATAGACCTGGCATATGGTAAGGTATAGAATTAGTCCGGAGCGATAAAACAAATGACGGAAGAATATACCCGCCCGAACCCGGATGAATTGCTGGCGCAGGTCAAAGCCGAGGAAGAGCAGCAAAAGCGTGGTAAATTAAAAATCTTTCTCGGCTACGCTCCCGGCGTGGGTAAAACTTTTACCATGCTCGAGGCGGCCCGCCTGCGGAAAAAGGATACGGACGTTGTTGTCGCCTTTGTAGAGACACATAGACGAATTGAGACCGAGGCTCTTCTGGAAGGTCTTGAGGTCATGCCGCGCCGTCAGGTGGAATACCGCAGCATTAAGCTAACCGAAATGGACATCGATGCGGTACTGGCGCGTCACCCGCGCTTGGCGATAGTAGATGAACTCGCCCACGAGAACGCGCCGGGCTCCCGTCACCCCAAGCGCTATCAGGACATCGAGGAATTACTGGAGGCCGGCATCGATGTGTATACCACGCTCAATGTCCAGCATATCGAAAGCGGACGAAATGCGGTTGCCCAGATTACGGGCGTCTGGGTACGAGAGGCAGTACCCGATAGCTTTATCGATAGCGCCACCGAAATTGAGATAGTGGACCTGCCCCCTGACGAGTTGATAAAGCGTCTCAAGGAAGGCAAAGTCTATATCCCCGAGCAAATAGCGCCTGCCGCGGAATCGTTCTTCCGCAAGGGAAACCTGACAGCTCTGCGCGAGTTAGCCATGCGCACTGCCGGCAAGCACGTTGACGAGCAGACCTTCGCTTATATGAAGACCCACGGTATAACCGGCCCGTGGCCGTCGGCAGAGCGCCTGCTGGCGTGTGTTAACTCCAGCCCCGCCGGTACCCGTGTAGTGCGTAACGCCCGCCGGCTGGCTTATCAGTTGGGGGCCGAATGGTTTGTAACCTATGTTGAGACGCCGGATACGCATTTATCACCTCGCCAGCAGGAACGTCTGACGAGTACGCTACGGATGGCGGAGAGAATGGGGGCCAGGGTAGCGACACTACAGGGGAACTCCGTCGTTAACGCTGTGACAGAGTTCGCCGGTAAGAATAATATTACCAAGATAGTCATCGGCAAATCACAGAGAAACCGGTTACAGAACCTGTTCGGCGGGTCAATCGTGAACCAGCTTATTCGCCAGAGTGAACATTTTGATGTGTATATCGTAGGTAGCCGGGGAGAGCCCGTGCAACCCGAACCGCCCAGGACTCCGGGGAAAAGGCATCGCCGCAATTGGTTGGGGTATCTGGAAGGTCTGGGATTAGTGGTGTCGGCTACTTTAATAGGACAATTGATCCATGGTCGTTTTGCTCCCACCACCATAGCGATGTTGTATTTGTTATCTGTCGTTATCACGGCTTATTTGTGGGGGCTGGGTCCGTCTATTCTGGTCTCGGTTATCGGAGTACTGGCGTTTGATTTCTTCCATGTGCCACCGTACCTGACTTTCAGGGTAGCCGACACGCAATATGTTTTTACGTTTCTCTCTTTACTTCTAGTGGGTGTGGTCATCAGCTATCTGGCATTACGGGTTCGGCGGCAGACCGAGTCAGCCATTCGTCGAGAGCGCGAAACAGCCGCCCTTTATGCCCTGGGACGCGACCTAGCAGTTTCCAACGACCTTGAATCATATATCGTCGCGATTATCAAAAGAGCCAAGGAAACATTCGGACACGAAACTATTATCTTTTTACCCGACCCGGAAAACAAAGAGAAACTCAAACCTTACGCCGGTAACCCGAACATCATTGTCGATGAAAATGAATTAGCCGCAGCCATCTGGTCTTTCCAGCACCAGAGAATAGTGGGGCAAGGTACTGACACTCTTCCCAATGCTAAAGCACGATATCTACCGTTGGTAACTGTCAGGGGAGCAGTGGGAGTAATGGCGATATCAGCGACTAATACAAGTGGTGAGTTGACCATTGAGCAAGAGCGCCTTTTGGAGGCCTATGCCGACCTTGCCGCAGTTGCTATCGAGAGTATTTTATTGAGCCAAGAAAGACTTAATACTTAAGCTTTTTCAGATATTTTGAGCCTGGAAACAAAGTCACTACAAATATATTTATAAAATATACAGAATTTAATTCAACAGTCAAGTAGATTGTGACTTTAAAGAATTAACATGAATATTCTTTTAATTAAAGAGAGATTTGCCTTAATGCCGAAATTTGGTTATTATACGACACCAAGCTCCCTATCTATCTCGCTAATTGACCTTCCTTAAAAAGAAGTCCTTTTGGTAATGGCAATTATACACTTTGTTGATGGTCTACGACTAGGTCAGCAGCTAACAGATCAGGGAAAATGTCAGTATATGAAAGGACTGACATTGACCACAAAAGAGCAGACCAGGTTGTACATCATAAATACGGTACTGGAACGGCGGATTAGCGTTGCGGAGGCAGCACAACTTCTTGGAGTAAGCGAGCGTCACACGTGGC
>JBEKDL010000045.1:0-20009 GCA_050014355.1 Dehalococcoidales bacterium
TGGCATATTTACAGACTACCTTGGAATGGCCATAGGTATAGTGGTCCCGGGCATCAACGGTAGAGGCCAGCGAAAATACGATATTATCTATCGCGGCATTGTTATCCAGGTTAACGACGGTCTCCCGGTGAGAAGATTCCGTGGCTTCGATTTCACTGGCCAGGACTACCTTGTTGCGCCCGGCCTGCTTGGCGGCATATACCGCCTTGTCGGCAGCCTGGATAATCGCGTCTCTGGCAACCCCATCGACACGCCAGCAGGCAATGCCGATGCTGCAGGTCAGGGTGATGCCTTTATCGGTCATACAGGCTTCTATCTTACCGCGGATGCGCTCGCCAACGACCCTGGCGTCTTCGCCCGTGGACTGTTTCAGGATAACGGCAAACTCGTCACCGCCGTAACGCGCGCCGATATCCGTTTCCCTGATGGAAGTCTTGATTATCCGGCCCACTTCCTTCAGTATTTCATCGCCCATGGCGTGCCCGTAAATATCGTTGTAGGTCTTGAAGAAATCCAGGTCGATGAAAAGCAGGGAGAAGTCGTCACCGGAGAGGGCGCAGTGTTCAATTTCGCGATTGTAGCAGTCCTGAAAGCTGCGATGGTTGTGTAAACCTGTTAGTCCGTCCATATCTGCTTGCTCCTTTGCGTTCTCATAGATTTGCGCGTTTTCTATCGCTACTGCCGACTCTTTCGCCAACATGGTTACCAGGTCGATATCGTCACGGGTATAACGGCCGCGACCCTGTTTTTTGCTCAACGCCAGGATAGCTACCAGCCTTTTTTTGGAAACTATCGGGGACAAAACGTCAATCTGGAAAGCTTGGATGGCCTCTTTATCCTGGTCGGTAAGCTGGCTGGACCGCGGGTCTTGCTCTATCGCCTCCAGCGAAAGCGGCAGGCCGCTATCTTCCAGCCATTTAATTATCAGGCTGTTCTCCGACAGCATTATCGGGGCGATTTGTTCTTCCTCCGTCAGCCTGGCAATAAATTTCGTAGAGTAATACTCGTTATGGGGTAAAAGCAGCCCCACCTGCCTGGCGCGTATCGCTTTGGCCAGGGGTTTCATCAGCTCATTAGCTATTTCCTTGATATTGATAAAGTTGCTTACCTTCCCGGCGAAGGTGAGCAGCAGCTGGCGGTTCACATAGCGGCTCCCGTAAAAAAGCTTGTCCGCGGCCTTATCCAGGGCCGACTTAACCCAGTTAAAGAGGTAGGCAAAGAGAATCACCAGACCTATCGTGGCGGGTATGCCCAGTTGAGGAGGTAAGAGGCGCAATAGGTTGCTTAAGACCAGTAAAAGGGTAAGATAAGCCAGCGTCATGCAGACCGTTACGCCGGAATAGACCAACCATTTCCTAACCAGGACCTGGATATCGAGCAAGCGGTACTTCATAAGGGTATAAGCGATAATAATGGCGTTTATCGCATAGCCCACCTGGGACACGGCAAAAGGCAGGTCCTGAATAAAATACTTGAGAACGCTGGCAGCCACCACGATAATACTGCCGGCCATGAGATAGGCGGCCCGGTTCCGCTCTTCAGGTCCGGCGGCTTTTTTCAGGAGATTGAAGATGAAGAGTAATATGGCCACTGAAATCGCATCATTGATGATGACGACACCGTTAATAGCATATCCATAGGCGCCGGAAACCGTCTCATTATCGAGGAGATTCATCCCCTGAATGAGATAGCCGCAGGCCGCGATAACGAATGCGGCGGCCAGCCAGGCGTAGCCGAATTTAACGACTTTCCCGGTATTTTTACCAGCGTAAGCTGTGATAAAATGCGCATAAGCGATTACCAGCCAGGTGCTGAACAAAACGGCCGCCAGTTTCCAGAACACGAGCTGCTCATAAGGCAGTTTCAAGTTAGTCAACAGGCCGGCCAGGCCGATGCCTGAAGCAGCCATGAGTAGCACTGTGAACAGCTTCTTCAGGGTAACTTTTTTCGAGCATAGCACCAGAGAAATCAGAATGGCATAAACGACGAGGCTGCCAATCTGGACTATGCTTTGTACGTTCAGCTGTAACATAAATCTCCTTCAGGATTTTGGGTCAAATCGTCAGCTCTTGCGCCGCATGAAAACGAAAATGATAGTGATAAGGAAGATGAAGCAGCCGACGCTTACCAGCCGGCCCAACTGCGTATTTTTATCCGCGCCGAGCCAGGTAAGCCCCTTATCAGCCGACGTATCTTTCTTGGTAACGGTTGTCGGCGGCTTTTTTGTATCTGCCGGTGCCGGTTTTATGTTAGTTGTTTTGGATTCCGCAGGAGGCCCGCTGATAACCGGGGCCGAGGCCGTACTGCTCGCGGCTGCCATACCCTGGTCGGAGGCATCCGGGCGCTGCAGCAGCCCCTCAATAACGTCATAGTGAAGTTTTAATAAAGTGTCTTTGGCCGCCGTGATGTTGCAGGATTCGATGTGCAGGAAGGTGCTTTTACCGTTAACTAAACCTTCGACGCTTACCTGTCCAGCGCTATCGGTGATGCCGCGCACTGAAAGGGTATAATCGCCGGCCTCGGGCTCGCGGATGCATATCGTCTGGCCTGACTGCCCGACTTCGGATACCGTCGAACCGGAAATCTGGTTCACTTTTGCCCCGCTATCAAGGTAGCCGGCGCTCGAGCCGCTCGGGTCTTTGACCAGGCTATAGGCCGGCTGGTTGATAGTAATGACCAGCTCGTTTTTAGCCTGCGGCATAGCTACTGGAGGGGACGGTTTTTCATTGGGCTTGACCTCCGTCATCATACCGGCGGGTACCTGAACTTCAGAGCCTCCGGCGCTGACACCGACCCTGCCCTCGGTAGTCTGTACGATAGTTTTTCCCGCCCCATCCACTTCCGTCGTAAACAGCGTGCCGTGGACCGTAATCTCGGCCGAGGCTGTCTTTATCTGAAAATTTGTTCCTCCCCCCGCCTTGTCCACCTGATTCCAGGTCTTGCCGGATTGCTGTTTCAGCATCACGGCGTAAGCCTGCGAACCCCCCTGACCTTCTTCGATTTTATCGATGACCAGATCAGTCCCCGGTTCGAGTTTGGATGTAGTTCCCACGGCGAAGGTTATCACCGCGTGCGCATCGAGGGAGGTCTTGACACGGCTGCCAGGTTCCAGCGCCATGCCGCTGCTGGCTTTTTCCCAGGATAAAGCGTCCTTTTTCAATACCTGGACATTGCCGCGGATGATATTGAGGACGCCGAAGGGAAATGACGTGGTAAAACGGCCCGGGTTATAGAGAAAATAACCGGCGTCTACCGCGAGGAAAAGCACGATAGTGACCAGGACAATAGCTGTCATAATGCTGCCCGTACGAGTCTTCAATGTTATTACGCCATTTTGCCTGATATCTTTTTACGATTAACATAGTACTAAAATCCTGATAAACAACTCGTAAATTCGAGCGTGGAGAAGATAAACAAAATATATTAATTGGTAGTTAAGTTGAGATTAAAAGCGGGACTAACCTGAAGTTAGTGGTCGGCGGTGTGCAGGTAAATTTTGAAATATGACTAAAAAGATATTACCAAAGAAAAAAACAGGGGTATTAGTAAAGATTAAGGGGAGCGTAAGATGACAGGCGATAGACGAAAACAGAAGGGTTAAATCAGTCCTTTTATCTTGAGCGCACCGTACATGACCGTCCCGGGCACATCAAATACGTGTGCCATTTTATTGATATCCCTGACCTCCGGCCATTTTTCAACCACTGATTCATGGGGCAGCAGAATGCTGGCGGAGAAGTGGTCAGCCAGGAACTCGTTGAAGTGGTCAGCCAGGAACTCGTTAAAATAAACTTCATTGTCTTCTGATTTTTTGAATGCTATGTTTCCCTGACAGTGGGACAGGATATGGAAAATCTCATGATAAAGCGTGAAGCGCTGTCGGGCCGGGGTGTCTTTACTGTTCAGGTGAATCAGCCAGCCGTCCACAAGCTTCCAGACAGCCCCGTGATTAGCTTTCAACGGCACGTGCCGTATTTCGATAGGGAGTTTGTTAGAGTCTTGCGGAATAAGATTATCAGGAACGGGAAGCGTTTTGTCCCAGTTTTTATTACGGTACTTTTGCGCCAGTTTTATTACCAGGTCGAATATCCTGCTCCGTTTTACACATTCTGAAAGGTGCGGAACAACTTTATTATTACCTGTGAAATCTGTAAGGTCTCTATCGACGAACCTGTGAATCTTCCTGGTGTTTTCTTTTTCGGTTTCATCGTTAAAGCATCCCGCGACGTCTTTTCTTAACTGACATGAATCGGAGACAGGACACCTTATACCGTCGCCTGCTTTAACGTATGACCATAGCTCATTTTCCCAGTCTTCGGTTCTCTTGGTCATATTTTTTTGCCCTGCGCCGTTCTATCAAGTCCTCGATCATCGTAATCAGGTCTTCATCCAGTTCAGCCGGGTACTTGCACTGTGCGTACTCCCGAAACTCGGGCCACTCCGCCCGGGCCACTTCCGCCACTCCTTGAAGGTGACCGGCTTCTGAAAGAACTTTTTCCACAGGCATGCCGCTATATTCCGCCAGTTTCCGGCAGGAACGCGGGTTAGGGATATCCGCACCGGAAAGCCAGCGAATTACTGTGGCATGGCTAATGCCCAGGTCGGCCGCGAGCTGGCTGGGCAAGCGTTTGCGGCGGCGCATCACTTCCTTCAGGAATATTGCAAAAGGCGTATCTTTATTACTCATATCTAAATTCTACCATATTCATGCCTGAACATCACCAAGTATATAACCATTTCCGGGACGAATAATCCTACTTTATCCCACCGAGTTATCCGATGGTAATAATAAAAACGCTTTTTACCCTCTTGACATTATCCATCTGGCTAATTATCATATTTAAAAATGTTCACGAAGGACATGACAAGCCCTCCATTATTTTTTCGGGTGGTATATAAAAAGGACGGTAGATGAACTCCGATAGTTTTACCGGGACCAACTATTTTCAAGACGACAAGACCAGGAACATCCCAAAAAATATGAGGGGATGGGAGCGGGTGGGCTATTTCGGTTCCTATTTGCTGTATGCCAGTAAAAACCTGCGCAGGATTGTAGAACCAGAGACGGGTAAGATAATCGCCCAATATCAGCTTAATCAGAAAGAAGAAGGCGAAACAGATGGGACTACCCCTGACCTTGAAGCTGATGGGCGAGCGGGCTGATTCGAACTGCTAAATTTCTGAACCCATGTTGCCCAGATATAAGGCGGAGGCCACTCCCGCTTTCCGGGAAAAGTATCCGACCGAAACCCGGCGGTCGGTAAGACGGTTATTTTACATTCCACTTGTATATTACTTATAATAAAAAATTATCCAAGATTTTTACCTGCCTTCTCGACTCTTTTAATAAGATAATCACGCTAAATTACCATCAGAAGGTTTTAAAAAGATTGACAAGAACCGGATTTTTCTATAGGCTAATCTATACACGACAATCACCAAACTATATAGTCTGGGAGGAAAGCGGGTATAATGAACCCCTCCGGGTCACGCGGGTCAAGGGTGAGAGTAGATTCACAACCCTCTGAAGTTCTGGTATTAAGTCGAATCTCGGCGGCGCTTAGCGGCCTGTGGGATTTGGATGCTATTCTCGGCGTCGGTCTCGAAAGCACCCTGGACCTCATGAACGGAACCATTGGTGAAATTCTTCTCATTGATGAAAATACCAATGAACTTACCCATCTTGTCCACCGTGGCTTGAGTAAAGAATTTGTAGAGAATGTACGTCTTAGCCTTGGTGAAGGAATTACCGGCAACGTCGCCCAGAGTGGCAAGGCGATTCTTCTCGAGGATATCTCCTCGGACCCTCGTGTGGCACATCGCGAACTGGTCATGGCGGAAGGCCTCAAGGCGTTCATTTGTGTACCTCTCCGCGCCAGAGATAAGGTTCTCGGAGTCCTGAATGTGGCCAGCCGTATACCCCGCCACTTCACCACCTCTGATATGCATTTGTTATACGCTATCGGTGACCAACTGGGTATCGCTATTGAGCATGCCAAACTCTACGAGCGCTTGAGGAAAGCACGCGAGAGGTTGCGCAAGCTCGCCCGACAAAATCTGGTGGCAGAAGAGGATGAGCGGAGAAGAATTGCCCGGGAGCTGCATGATGAGACCAGTCAATCACTTTCAGGGATAGCCCTTCAGCTACAGGCGCTGATAGAGATGTCTGCCATATCCGGCAAACAGGAGCCTGAATTCGTTGCTGGGCTGAAGAAGGTGCAATCATTAACGGTGCAGGTTCATAAAGAAGTCAGCAGGCTGATTTCCAATCTCCACCCGGCTCTCCTGGATACATTGGGCCTTGTGCCGGCGATTCGCCAGCACGCCGAGACAAGGCTGCACCCACTGGAAATTAAAGTAACCGTAGAAACCAGAGGGACCGAGATGAGGTTTCCTCCCGAGGTTGAAGCTGCGTTTTTCCGCTTTATCCAGGGGGCTGTGGGTAATATTGCCCAGCATTCTAAAGCAAAGAGTGCAACTATTGTGCTGGAGTTCAAGCCAGATGAATTTTCTTTAATCATCAGCGATGACGGACAGGGATTTAACGTTTCGGAAATCACTGATGTCGAGGAAAGCGGGAGAGGCCGCGGTTTGTTCAGCATGAGAGAGAGGATTGGTTTTCTGGGCGGCGCGAGTGGCATCGAGTCCGAAATCGGGAAAGGGACTACGGTCTGGGCCAAGGTCCCTATTGGTCAGGAAATAGATTATGCAGAAAATAAAAGTGCTGGTAGTGGATGACCATACCATCGTGAGGGATGGTATATGTGCTTTGCTGACCCTGGCCGGGGATATCGAGGTGGTGGGAGAAGCGACTAACGGCAGTGAAGCTCTGAACATGGTTAGAGAACTACATCCCGACGTGGTGCTCATGGATATCTCCATGCCCATCATGGGGGGGCTTGAGGCCACCCGGCGGATGAGTAAGGAGTTCCCCAAGACAAAAGTACTCGTTCTCACGCAGTATGATGATAAAGAGTATTTCTTCCCGGTAATCGAGTCCGGCGCCTCCGGCTTCATTAGCAAGGCGGCCGCATCTTCGGAACTGACTACCGGCATACGCTCGGTCTATCGGGGAGATTCCTACCTTTCACCCTCGGTGACCAAGCTTCTGGTGGAAAATTATCAGCATACCGCCGGTGAACGTATCAGTCAAGACCCTTATAACCAGTTGACGGAGCGGGAACGTGAGATACTCAAGTTGCTGGCAGAAGAGCATAGCACGCAGGAAATAGCGGAAATGCTGGTTATCACGCCTAAGACGGTGGAAGGCCACAAGACGAACCTCATGGCTAAGCTCGGTATCCATAATCGCGTTGAATTGGTTAAATACGCCCTGCGCAAAGGTATCATAACCATCTAAGGACATAGCTTCTATTCTCCTGTTAAAAACTACGAGTTGGTTACAATCTCTACAAATCCCATTTCCCATTTTAACCTCAACTAAATCAGGTTAAATCCGGGTATATTCAAGGGTCTTATCCACCCACCATCAAGGTATATTCCCTGTTTTCCATTTCCAATATATGTCTTATAGTTGGCTTATAGATGCCCCCGATGAAACGAGGCTTAAAATGGAAAAGAAACAGATTATTATGATTGTAGATGACGAAACCGATTTTGTCGAAACCTTGAAAAGAACCCTGGAAAATGAGTCCTATATCGTGGTCACCGCCCATGACCGGGAACAGGCCGAGAGCATCCTCCGCTCCCATGAGCCGGACATGATTGTCCTGGGCACGATTATGCCCCGGGGAGATGCCTTCCTGTTCCACAAGTGGATGAAGCAGACTCTGGGGTTCGGCAACCTGCCGCTGATGGTGATCAACGCCCCGCCAGAAAAACAGCTTCTAAAGGGCTGGAGAATGGACGAGGGTATGCAGATGGATGCCGAAGATTTCCTGGCCAAGCCTGTTGATTCCGCTGCCCTGATACCCCGCATCCGGGCTCTGCTGGACAGGGCTACCAAGAAAATCAGAGTTCTAATTGTGGATGACCATGCCGTGGTCAGGGACGGCATAAGGTCGGTACTTAGCCTGCAGCGGGATATGCAGGTGGTCGGGGAGGCGGTGAATGGCAGGGAGGCACTGGAAAAGACCCGTGAGCTTATACCTGATGTGGTGGTAATGGACATCGTCATGCCGGTGATGAACGGGCTGGACGCTGCCAGAGAGATATGCCAGAAACACAAATCGGCCAAGGTGCTGATGTTAACCCAGTACGATGATGAAGAGAACGTTCTGGCCAGTAAAAAGGTGGGGGCGGTGGGATTCATCCCCAAGGCGGCTGCCAGCTCCCGGCTTTTAACCGGGATACGGTCGGTCGCCCGGGGTGACCAGTCATGGATAGAATCACTCCAACCGCGTGGTCAAGGTCAGGGGTAAGCCCGAGTGGAAACGATAACCATCGTTCTAAACGGCGTTGAGGTCAGCGGTTATCCAGGGACGTCTATTCTGGACCTGGCGCGGGAATCCGGAGTTTATATTCCCACCCTCTGCCATGACCCTAACCTGGTTTCGATAGGCGCCTGTAGGCTTTGCCTGGTAGAAGACGAACGCAACGGTGCCTTGCTGGCTTCCTGCGTTGCCCCTATCTCGCCGGGGATGGTCATTCAGACTAATTCACCGAGGGTGGTGGAACACCGCAAGAAAATACTCAAGCTTATGCTCGCCAGTCATCCCGATTCCTGCCTTGTCTGTGATAAGGGAAACCGATGCCAGCTACGCAAGCTGGCGGCGGAGATGGGCATTGGTCTGGTTGAATATCAGAGGATCCCCCAGTCGGACGTCATTGAGGAGGTTAATCCCTTTATTGAGCGAGACCTATCAAAATGTATCATGTGCGGCAAGTGTATCAGAGTCGACCAGGAGCTTGTCGTAGAAGGGGCTATCGACTATATGCACCGTGGCGCTGCGGTCAGGTGTGCGACGTTGAATGATATGCCGCTGGAGAAATCAGAGTGTACTTTCTGCGGAGCCTGCGCGGCTATATGCCCCACTGGGGCTATCATGGAGAAAAATAGGACATACACCGGTACCGCTACGACTACAGTGACGACGGTGTGTCCTTATTGTGGCTGTGGCTGTAGTCTTTCACTGGGAGTCAAGGACGGCAGGGTAGTCTATGCCAGGCCGGCTGCGGAAGGTCCGGTAAACCGGGGCACCCTATGTGTCCGCGGGAGCTATGGCTATGATTTCGTTCATAGTCCGGAAAGACTACACCGTCCCCTGGTAAAAGTGAATGGTGAGTTCAAGGAAGCAACCTGGGAAGAAGCGCTGACCCGGGCAGCCGATGAGTTGAAACGAATTAAAGAAACTCACGGCGCCGATGCCCTGGCTGTCTTCGGTTCTTCTAAATGCACCAATGAAGAGAACTATATACTGCAGAGGTTTGCCCGGTGTGTCCTGGGCACCAACAATGTCGATAACGGCAGCTGCCTCTATAACGCAGTGAGTCGGATGGGTCTGGGAGCAACTATAGGCTACGCGGGGACGACCGGTTCGCTCGATGCCCTGGAAAAGTCTCGGGTCATTATGGTCATCGGCGCGGACCCGGAAATATCCGCACCGGCGGTAGCCTATGCCATCAAACGGGCGGCCAGGTTCCGGGGAGCCGAGCTTATCGTCGTTGACCCCCGCCAAACCCGGTTGACGCAGTTTGCCCGTCTCTGGTTACGGCCCGCAGTTGGTACCGATATCGCCCTGCTTAACGGACTGGCCAAAGTAATCATCGATGAAAAGAAGCTCGATTTGGAGTTCGTTACCCGCATGACAGATAACTTCGCTGGCTGGTCGAAGAGCCTGGAGGCCTTTACGCCGGGTCATGTTGAAGAGGCCGTTGGCATCCCCAGGAAGGACGTGCAGCTGGCGGCTCGTATACTCGCAGGAGCCGAACAAGCCTCCATCGTCTATGGGAATGGGATTACTCAACAGGCCAACGGCACCGACGCTGTTATCGCTATTGCCAATCTGGCCATGCTCACCGGTCGTGCCGGCCGGCGCGGTGGTATATTTGCCTTGCAGCGTGAGAACAATGCCCATGGAGCCTGTGACATGGGTAACCTGCCCGATTTTCTTCCCGGTTACCAGAGCATAGACGACCCTCAAAACAGGAAAAAGTTTGAGGAACGCTGGGGCAGGCAGTTGCCCGTACATGCCGGGTTAACGGCTCCGGAAATGATAGGGCAAGCCAGGGAAGGCAAAATTAAAGGTATGTTTATCATGGGGGAAAATCCGGTAGCCAGCTTCCCCCAGCCGTCCCAGGTTAAGAAAGCACTATCCTCTCTTGACTTTCTGGTAGTTACTGATATGTTTTTAACCGAGACAGCCAGGCTGGCCTCGGTCATCCTGCCGGCGGCAAGCTTTGCGGAGAAGGATGGGACCTTTACCAATTTCGAGGGAAGAATTCAACGGGTCCGAAAAGCCATCGAACCCGCTGGTGACAGCCTGCCTGATGGCGAAATCATCATGCGATTGGCCAAGATGATGGGCTCGCCTATGCCCTATGCTTCTCAACAGCAAGTAATAGATGAAATTGAAGAGACGGTTCCCTTCTACCATCACTTTGCCTACACCGATGTTGATAACGCGGGTCTGGACTTGAGCGAAGTGGATGGCAATACACCGGGAACGAGGCGGCTTTATAAGGGGCTGTTCCCCAGCGGTTTCGGGCGGTTTTCCCCCGTGGAATGTCTTCCACTGAAGGACATCGCCACGGACGGGTATCCCTTCACGCTGATGGTCGGTTCCAGCCGATACCATTTTGGCGCCGGCGCACGCAGCTCGCGGTCGGCGCGGCTAAAGCGGTTCTCTGCAGAGGCTTTCCTCGAAATCTGCCCCACCGATGCTAAGGACTCGGGACTTAGCGATGGTGATAAGGTTAAAGTCGTTTCAACCCAGGGAGTACTCTTAACTTCAGCTAAGGTTAGCGATATGCTCCCTTGCGGTCTGCTTTATATGCCGATTTCTTTCCCTGACAGTCCCGTCTATGAGCTATTCAGTAATATTATTGACCGGCGAAATAAAGCCCCGGCGCTCAAATTATGCGCCGTAAAACTGGAAAGGATTGCCGAAAATGGCAAAAACGCAGAAAGCGCCAAAAGTCAACTTGAAACAAATTGATAGAATCATCACCAGCTATCGGGGTCAGAAATGGCCACTGATTCCTCTGACACAGGAGATTCAGGAGAAAGTTGGCTATATTCCCCCCGAGGCGATACCGCGCATCGCTTCTGCCCTGAAAATGTTTCCCAGTCAGGTGCAGGCAGTGATTACCTTCTATGCCCAGCTTTACACTGAACCTCGAGGCAGAAATATCGTCAGGGTCTGCCGGGGTACCGCCTGCCACGTACGCGGCGGCAAGTCTATCCTGAAACTGGTACGGCAGCACCTGGGGATTGAGGAAGGTCAGACTACCGAAGATATGGAGTACACCCTGGAAACAGTCGCCTGCATCGGCGTCTGCGCTTTGGCGCCAAACATGATGATTAATAAAGATACTTACGGCAGTATGAATCCTAAAAAAGTAGCGCTATTGTTCGCCGGGAGGAAGAAGGAGTAGTATGCCCCAAAAGCGTACGGTATTTGTTTGCCGGGGTACCGGATGCGTATCAGGTGGCAGTGACGCTGTATATCAAGGCTTGCAGGCAGAGCTGGTCAAACAAGGCGTGACGGAAGCTGAAATTGACTTCTCCGGCTGTCATGGTTTTTGCCAGCAGGGCCCTAATGTCGTGGTGGAGCCCGATGGTATATTCTATACCCATGTCGATACCGAGGATGCTGCTGAAATCGTCACTTCGCACCTCCGGGACGCTCAACCGGTGGAGCGCCTTTTCTACAATGACCCGATGACCGGCCAGGCGGTGCCTCATTATGCTGATATCAAGTTTTATGGGGAACAGCAGCGTGTCATCATGCGCCACTGCGGCCACATCAATCCTGAAAATATTGACGATTATCTGGCTTGTGGGGGATACCAATCGCTCCGGAAAGTCCTTTTTACGTTGAAACCTAAAGAGGTGATTGACCTGGTCAAGCGTTCCGGCCTGCGCGGCCGGGGCGGTGCCGGCTTCCCTACGGGAACCAAGTGGGAGTTCTGCCATAATGCCCCCGGCGACCAGAAGTACATGATATGCAACGCTGATGAAGGCGACCCCGGTGCTTTCATGGACCGCTCTATCCTGGAAGCTGACCCCAATGCCGTCCTGGAAGGTATGGCGATTGCCGCTTATGCCATCGGCGCCAGCGAGGGTTACATCTATGTCCGTGCTGAATACCCCCTCGCCGTGAAACGCCTGCACACCGCCCTCGGCCAGGCACAGAAGAGGGGTTTCCTGGGTAAAGGCATCCTCGGTTCCAGTTTCAATCTCAACGTTCATATTAAAGAAGGCGCCGGAGCTTTCGTCTGCGGGGAGGAGACGGCGCTGATAGCCTCCATCGAGAGTAACCGGGGGATGCCACGAGCCCGTCCTCCTTTCCCGGCCAATTCCGGCCTCGATGGTAAACCTACGATTATCAATAATGTCAAGACTCTGGCCACGGTACCGATTATCATAGAAAGAGGGGCCGAGTGGTTTAACAGTATCGGCACGGAGAAGAGCAAGGGAACGGCGGTGTTCGCCCTCACCGGTAAAATCGCCAATAGCGGACTGGTCGAGGTGCCCATGGGTACTCCGCTGTCCCATATCGTCTACAAAGTCGGGGGCGGTATCCCGAAGGGGAGGAAACTCAAGGCCGTGCAGACCGGCGGCCCTTCCGGCGGCTGTATCCCCGCGCGCTTCATCGAAACGCCCATCGAGTACGAGACGCTCGCCAAGCTCGGTTCGATAATGGGCTCCGGGGGCATGGTTGTCATGGACGAGGCCACCTGTATGGTGGAGGTGGCGAAGTTCTTTATTGGCTTCACTCAGAGCGAGTCCTGTGGGAAATGTGCACCCTGCCGGCTGGGCACAAGGCAGATGCTGGAGATACTGACCAGGATTACCGAGGGCAGAGGACGCGATGAGGACATCGATTCCCTGCTTTCTATCGCCAAAACTGTTAAAGAGTGCTCGCTCTGCGGCCTGGGGCAGACGGCCCCGAACCCGGTGATATCCACCATAAAATACTTCCGCGATGAGTATGAGGCACACATCAAAGAGAAAAAGTGCCCGGCGGCGGTCTGCGAGGCCCTGATGATTTCGCCCTGCCAGCATACCTGCCCGGCAGGCATCAATATCCCAAAGTACGTGGCCCATATCGCCGCTGAAGAGTATAAAGATGCCATCGAGACTATTAGAGAGCGCAATCCCTTTGCATCTGTCTGCGGTCGCATCTGCCATCACCCCTGCGAAGGCCGGTGCCGCCGCGGTGAGTTGGATGACCCCGTGGCCATCAGGACTCTGAAGCGCTTCGCCACCGACTGGTATGCGGAGCACGGCTCCGAGCTTAGGGAAGTCAAACCCTTTCCTCTGACCAAGAAGGAAAAAATAGCGGTGGTCGGGGCGGGACCGACCGGCCTGGCCTGCGCCTATTTCCTGGCACAGACGGGCTACCCGGCCACAGTTTTCGAAGCCCTGCCCGTGGGCGGCGGTATGCTATCGGTGGCGATACCGGAGTTCCGACTGCCGCGTGCGGCTATCCAGCAGGATATCGACTACATCGTAAAGCGGGGAGTTGAGATAAAATTCAATACTCCGATTAATACCAATTTCACCGTAGAGCATCTAAGAAAAGACGGATTTGCCGCCGTATTCATCGCCGCCGGAGCCCAGCGTAGCCAGCGTCTGGGCATACCTGGTGAGGTTGAGGATATCGAAGGGCTCTACTATGGTCTGCGGTTCCTCCGAGACGTCAGGTTGGGAAGGGCGGTAAAAGTGGGCCGGCGCGTGGCTATCATTGGCGGCGGCAACGTAGCCCTGGACGCTGCTCGTACCTGTCTGCGGCTCGGCGCGGATGAGTCCAGCATCTACTATCGCCGCTCCCGGGACGAGATGCCGGTCTCTGAAGTGGAGTATGATGAAGCCGTCGCCGAGGGCGTTAAAATAAATTTCCTCGCCACGCCGACCCGGATAATGAGCGATAACTGGAAGGTAACTGGATTACAGTGTACCCGCATGAAGCTGGGAGAGCCTGACGAAAGCGGTCGGCGCCGTCCTATCCCCATCGTCGGTTCGGAGTTCACCGCCGAAGCGGACACCGTTATTGCGGCGGTAGGCCAGGCGCCCGACCTCTCTTTCCTGCCCCCTGATAGCGCACTAGAGCGTACCAGATGGGAGACGCTGGTTACCGATAGCAATACCCTGGCGACCAATGTGCCCGGTATCTTCGCCGGCGGTGACTTCGTTACCGGGCCAGATATGGTCGTCGAAGCTATTGCTGCCGGGAGGAGGGGGGCTATCGCTATCGATAAGTACCTCCGGAAAGATAATTCACGTGTCGAGATATATGACCGTAAATCCAAAGTAGTACAGGCGCGGCCCCCGGAACTTGATGAAACCTGGGAGACGAAGCCGCGGACAAAAGTAACGACCCTCCCGCTACCGGAGAGACGGGCCAGCTTCGCGGAAATAGAACTCGGCTTCTCCGAGGATATCGCCCGGCGGGAGGCAAAGCGCTGTTTGCGTTGTGACCTGGAAAGCTGAAACCCGGCTGTTGATGATTAGAGACTGACAGTAGAGGGAGGGGTTAGGAATGAAATCGATAACCAGGCAAAAAACGATGGATGAGATTCAACGAGGCCTGAAAGGTCTGGACAGGGTATTCGTTATCGGCTGCGGCACGTGCACCACCATGACGAAGACCGGCGGCATCGACCAGGTCGAAGAGATGAAAAAGCATCTTCAGCAGATGGGCAAACGTGTCACCGGCGGGGTGGTCATTCCTACTGCCTGTGACGACATGACCGAAGCCGCGATGAAAGAAAATGAGCAATATATCCGCAGTGCCGATTGCATTTTATCGATGAGCTGCGCCCTGGGTATTCACCGCATGTACCTTTACATCGGCAAGCCGGTGATTCCGGCCTTGGATACTCTGTTTATCGGCATCGAAGAGACCCCCGGCTACTTCCGTGAGGCTTGCGCCCAGTGCGGCCAGTGCCTCCTCGGTGAGACGGCCGGTATCTGTCCCATCACGGCCTGCCACAAAGGCCTGGTTAATGGTCCCTGCGGTGGCACTAATAATGGCAAGTGCGAGGTGGACAAAGAGAAGGACTGTGCCTGGACTCTCATCTATAACCGCCTGAAAGAGCAGGGCCGGCTCGACCTGATGCGCCAGTACCGGCCGCCCCGGAACCACCACATCGCCCTGAAGCCAAGAACCTTAAGAATTCAGTGAGGGGGTAAGGACAATGGTATCGCGTTTTAAAGAAGCCCTCAACTCCGGTAAATTTGTCATTACCAGCGAGGTTGCTCCGCCCAAGGGGACTAACCTGGAAAAGATGCTCCACCACATCGATATTCTCAAGGATAGGGTGGATGCCATCAACGTTACCGACCACCAGAGCTCCGTGATGCGTTTCCCCTCCCTGGGCGGTTGCCTGGCCATCAAAGAGAAAGGCGGCGAAGCTATCATGCAGATGACCTGCCGCGACCGTAACCGCATGGCCCTCGAGGCCGATCTTCTGTTTGCTTATTGCCGCGGCATCGGGAACGTCCTCTGCCTCACCGGTGATGCCGTGCCCGTCGGCGACCACAAAGAAGCTAAAGGCGTCTTCGACCTCGATTCCCTGCAGCTTTTAAAGGCGATCCGCCAGCTCGCTGCCGGCCAGGACCTCGGCGGCAACAAGCTGGAAGGGGCGGTGGAGTTTTGCGCCGGGGCTATCGTCACCCCGGAGGCACGGCCCATCGAGCCGCAGCTGATTAAATTTGAAAAAAAAGTCGAGGCCGGTGCCGAGTTTTTCCAGACCCAGGCCATCTACGATTTAGAAAATTTTACCAGGTTCATGGAATATGCCCATAAATTCAAGACCAAGATACTGGCCGGTATTGTCCTTCTATCATCGGCCCGCATGGCGAAATACATGACGGAAAACGTTCCCGGCATCTTCGTTCCGCAGAACTTGATTGACGAACTGTCCAAAGTACCTAAGGAAGCGATGTTAACCAAAGGAATAGAGATTGCGGGGCGGACAATTGCCGCCCTGAAGAAAAGCGCTGTCTGCGATGGCGTTCATATCATGGCTATCGGCAGGGAGGAAGTGGTGCCGGATATTCTGGCCGCTGCGGGACTCTAAGTAAATTTCTTACGTGCAACCTATACTTATGCTATTTGCGTAAAACGCAAGATTATACTAGCAGACAAAACATCCTAAAAGTTCTTTCTATTGTGCAGTGTCGCCCTATCGCATCACATTTTGAGTTATTGGGGTGAACGTCAACCGGAAATCTACCAGGTCTCTTTCACCGGGTGAGAGGATGAAGAGTGAATTCATCATCCTTGACAAGAATTGTTCGAATAAGATATCATCTTGGAGCATTGCTAAAATCATTTCAAGAGAATAAATTCACAAATCAGTAATCATACATCAGAAAGAAGGAGGAAATATGCCAAAAAAAATATTGTTTCTATCTCTGGCACTGATTCTGGTGTTGTTTGCAGCGCTGACCAGTTGCGCCACAAAAACCCCTGCGGCAGTGCAGGTGGTAAAAGTCGCTCCCTCCACGTTACCTCCTCCCCCTGCCCTGGGACAGACCCTGGTCATCGATAACCAGCTCAAACTGATAGGGACCAATACCAAAGGCCAGGTAAAGCCGGAAATTTATTGGTCGCAAACGCTGGCCAAGGCAACCGACCTTACTTCGGCGATGCAATCAGGCCTGGCGGATATGGCCCTTATCCGTCCCTACGGCGAACCGGGCAAGCTCCCGCTCTCTGCCGTGGGCGAAATGCCCGGCATCAGCAACGACATGTGGGCGCTCCTCTGGGCGTACTGGGACCTGATAAACCAGGAGCCCATACTGTCATCGGAAATGACCAAGTATAAAATGAAACCTATATGGACGATATACACCCAGGAAATCAATATTATTTCCAAAGACCCGATTCGCACAGTGGCCGACTTTAAAGGCAAGAAAGTAGCCGCCGGCGGTATCGCCGCTGAAATTCTCACCAGCCTGGGAGCAGTGCCGTTGTCCATGTCACCTACCGAGCAGTATGAGGGCCTGCAACGCGGCACCGCCGATGCTATCGCCGCCCCCATCGATGCGATGCAGGTCTTCAAGTTTTTTGATGCCGGCAAGTATGTCACCTACCTGCCGCTTGGCCCGCGGCTCCAACCCTTTGTCATTAACACAGATGTCTGGAGTAAATTACCCTCCAGTTCCCAGAAAGCTATTAATAACTCTCTATCCGACCTCATTAACCTGTCATACAAGAACATGGTAGAAGATACTAACGGACAGGTCTTGCAACAGATGAAAGCTGCCGGCGTCCAGTTTATCGACCTTAGCGCCAGTGATATGGCCGCCATCCAGAAGATACGGGCAGACTACGCTGATAAGTGGGCAGCTGCTCTCGACGCGAAAGGACTGGCCGCGAGCAAAGTCCTGGCCGATTACCGGAGCCTCGCCGCGAAGTACGAAAAGAAGAGCCCTTATAAGAAGTAAGCTTTAGACGGATTGCATCCATTTTTGATGCATCAGGTACCTTTTTACTGGTGCACTCCGTTATCGACGCGGGGTTCACCAGTTTTTAATTTCCCGGGTACTTGAGGACTTAACGTATAAAGGGGTCGGCATGTTTCTCAAGGGACTGGCGAAGTTCGAAAAGGCAAGTGTTTATTTTTCAGCGGCCTTAATCTTCGTGATGATGGTCCTGACGACTCTCGACACGTTTTTGCGCGACGTGTTTAACCACCCGCTACCCGGGGTCTACGAACTGCACTCGATGCTGATAGTCGGGGTGCTTTATCTGGGCCTGGCTTATGTGCAGTCACAGCGAAGCCATATCCGGATGGATTTATTGGCTTCGAAACTTAGCCCGGCTAATACCCTTCTTTTACAGGCCATGGGAGATGTCATTTTCCTTTGTATCTCCGGGCTGATAACCTGGAAAATGGGCATCGAGACCTGGACCGCCTTCCGCACCGGCGATTTCTTCTTCGGTGTCATCAAGTTTCCTTTATGGCCGGCGAAAGCGGCGATAACCATCGGCACCGCGACCGTCAGTGTACGCCTTATTTCGGATATCGTCCGGAGTTCGCTATGGCAATCAAGCTCTGGAATCAGCCAGAAAAGACGCTATTTCAGCCTGTCAGGGGTAGTCCTGATTTTCGCTGTTGTCTTCGCCGGGGTGATTATCGTCAATAGCCTGGGACTGTCAGCGGCGACGGTCGGCGTGATTTGCCTCATCTTTTTCCTTGTCCAGCTATTCATCGGCGTGCCTGTCGCCGCTTCGATGGCGTTCATCGGGGTCTTCGGCATCTGGATGATGACCGACGTCAGCGCCGCCCTGGGAATAGCCGGAACTGTACCCTATTCGTCCGCGGCGGAATATACCATGACCGTCTTGCCCCTTTTCGTTGTCATGGGCATTTTTGCCGGCCTGGCCGGATTTGCCGAAAAGGGATTCGACCTCGCCAAGCGCTGGCTGGAAAATATCAAGGGCGGCGTCGTCTACGCCACGGTTATCGGCTCGACGATTTTTGCTGCCGCCACGGGCAGTGGCGCCGCGGCATGCACCGTCCTTACAAAGTTGACTCTACCGGAGATGCTAAAGCATGGCGTGAAAAAAGGGATGGCCATAGGAGTGATTGCTTCGGCGTCTACCCTCGCTATCATGATACCCCCCAGCACTCCTTTCGTCATTTACGCTATGTTGACCGGCAACTCCATCGGCAAGCTGCTCATCGCCGGGATAATCCCGGGCTTAATCGGCGCGGCTTTGATAATGATAATGGTCTATCTACGGTGCCGCTTCGACCCCACGCAGGTAAAACAGGTGGCGGTTGGCAGCAGCTCCTGGAAACAACGTTTTTCCGCCATCCCCGGTGCCTGGGGCATCGTGCTGGTCGTAGTGATTATCATCGGTGGTATCTTTACCGGCTTCTTTACCCCCACCGAGGCCGGGGCCATCGGCGCTTTTGTGACTTTCCTGGCCGTGATTATCCTGAAGCGAAAAAACAGGCGCGAGATACCCGGGGTACTGAAAGACTCGGCGGCAATCACCAGCACTATCATGTTCATTCTTGTCGGCGGCATAATGTTCGGCAACATGCTTTCCATATCACGCCTGCCGGCGATGATGAGCGAATGGATAGTCGGCCTGAGCATTCCGCCAATAGCAGTGTTAATCATAATCATGTTTATTTACTTTATTCTGGGGTGTTTGATGGACTCGCTTTCGATAATGATAATCACCCTTCCCATAATATATCCACTCATTATCAAGCTGGGCTTTAATCCTATCTGGTTCGGCGTATTGATGATACAAAATCTCGAAATTTCAGTGGTGACGCCACCCTACGGCATGAACCTGTTTATACTTAAGGGACTCTTAAAGGATACCAGCATGGGGGAAATATTCCGTGCCTCTTCCTGGTTCGTGGCCCCGATGGTCGTCACCATGGCAATTTACATTGCCTTTCCCCAGGTAGCGCTGTGGCTGCCAGGCCTGATGACAAAATAGTGATTCTTATGTTTAAACGATTCCTGTATGGTAATGGCTTTTACTTATTGTTCCTGGGATTGCTCGATTTTTACCCAATCTCATGAGACGGAGAACTTAAAGCGGGGCTTAAGCCTATCCAGATTACGAAAAGCACTTTCTGATGTGAGGATAAAAATGATTAAAATTCCATCTAAAAGTAAAGCCGCCGTTCTTGTCGAGTACGGCCGGCCCCTGGAAATACGTGAATTATCCATTCCCGAGGTTGAACCCGGCGGTATCCTGGTTCGCAACGAGATGGCTTCGGTTTGCGGCACGGATGTGCACCAGTGGCGGGGAAAAGGCCGCCCGGTACCGCTGCCTCTCGTGCCCGGCCACGAAGCGGTCGGTAAAATTGTCAAACTCGGACAGGGGCGGACCAAAGATTGT
>JBEKDL010000046.1:0-23759 GCA_050014355.1 Dehalococcoidales bacterium
TCCAGCCCGGCGACAGCTCCCGTGGGGTTATTGGGATAGTTTATCCACAATATCCTCGTTTTATCCAGGATAAAATCCTTAATGCCCCGGAAGTCCGGTAAAAAACCGTTTTCCTCTTTGAGCGAAAGGTAATAAGGGCGCCCGCCGGCCATCTGCGTGCCTAAAGCGTAAACGGGATAGCCGGGGTCGGGCACCAAGGCGACATCGCCGGGGTCGATAAAGCAGAGGGCGATATGGCCGATGCCCTCCTTGGAGCCGATGAGCGGCAGCACCTCGGTAGCCGGGTCGAGCGTCACATCGAAACGCTTTTTGTACCATTCCGCAATAGCCTGGCGCAGCTCCGGTAACCCCGCCGATTCCGGGTAGCGGTGATTAGCCGGGTCCTGCGCCGCCTGACACAGACTTTCGATGATATGGGGCGGCGTGGGAATATCGGGGTCGCCCACCGCGAAATTGATTATCTCCTCGCCTTTCGCCCTTTTTTCAGCGATTTTCTTGTTGATTTCAACAAAAAGGTACGGCTGGAGACCCTCGATGCGCCGGGCTATTTTCATACGCTATACCTCAATCAGGCCACTTTCCTTCGAACACGATTTCCGCCGGACCGCCCAGGACGACTTCACCGTTGCCGTTCCAGATAGCGTTCAGCACGCCGCCGGGCAGGTGGATATCCACCTTCGATCCCGTGTAGCCGAGTATTTTCGAGGCTACGGTGATGGCGCAGGTGCCGCTGCCGCAGGCCAGCGTTTCGCCGACACCCCGCTCCCAGACACGGGCCTCGATGTTCTTACCATCAAGCACCCGCGCCACCTCGAAGTTCATCCGGTTGGGGAATATCGGCAGGTTTTCCACCAGCGGCCCGATTTTAGACATCGGGAAATCGGCAACCGGCTCCTTCAAAAAGTGGACGGCATGCGGATTACCCATGGAGACCAGGTTGAGCGTCAGTTCCGTTCCATTGACCCTGACCGGGTGGCTTATCAGGCTGTCCGTGCTCTTGCCGGTATTAAGCGTGACCGGAATATTAGCGGCGCTTAGCCGGGGTTTGCCCATATTGGCCCAGAACTTGACCACCCTGCCTCCCTTCCGCTCGAAAGTAACGTGGTTGACCGTAGCCAACGTTTCTATGGTAACTTCATCAGCGTCGGGGTCAAGCAGCCCTTTCTCCAGGACATATCTGGCCAGGCACCGGATACCGTTACCGCAGGTCTCGGCCTCGGAGCCATCGGCATCGAAGGTGCGCATACCGAAATCGGCCTTATCGGTGGGCAGCAGCACTACCAGGCTGTCACAACCGATACCCAGGTGGCGGTTGCAAACGGTTACGGCCAGTTTCGACCAGTCTCTTTTTATATTACGTCCGTCAACGACGACAAAGTCATTGGCAGCGCCATGCATCTTGGTAAAATCCATCCTTTGTGTCTTTTTCCTCCAGCTTATTTTAAGTATTCAGCCAGGGCCTTTTCTATCTCGGCGTCTCCCTGGCGTTCAATATCGAACCAGTGTATTTTCTTATCGTCCAGCCTGAACCAGGCGTACTGGTGCCGGATGAACCGGTGCGTCTCGGTCTTTATCTTTTGCGCGGCAGCCTCCCGGGTAAGCTCTCCCTTAATCAATTGTCCAATCTGCCGGTAGCCGATACCGGACATGGCGGGTAACTCTAAATGGTACCCCATTTTTATCAAGCTCTCTACTTCGCTAACGAAGCCATGTTCCATCATTTCGTCAACTCTCCGGTCGACCATGCTATAAAGGAACGGCCTATCGGCGGTCAAGCCGATAATAAGGGAATCAAAGGGGGGCGGTTGCTTCCGACCGAGCTCGGAAAAGGGCCTCCGGGCTTTGGCGTGGACTTCCAGCGCGCGTATCACACGGCGCACATTGCGGCGGTCAATTTTAGCTGCCGCGTGAGGGTCAACTCTGACAAGCTCCTGGTATAGTTCCTCGATATCCTCATGGCTTCTCTTTTCAATATTATACCTGAATTCTTTGTCCGGGGAAACCCCGGGGATTACCCAGCCTTCCAGCACTGATTTTACGTATAGTCCGCTGCCGCCCACCAGGAAAGGCAACTTGTCATGATTGAAAATATTTTCGATGGCGCGGTAAGCGAGCGCCTGATACTGCGCCAGGCTGAAATCTTCGTCAGGGTTGATGATATTAATCAGATGGTGAGGTATAGCGGCCATTTCTTGAGGGGTTGGTTTGGCAGTGCCGATATCCATGTAGCGGTAGACCTGGCGGCTATCGGCGCTGACGATTTCGCCCCGATAAATCGGGGCCAGGTGGAGGGCCAGCCGGCTCTTGCCGATGCCCGTGGGTCCGACGATAGCGATAAGACGCTTCAACTCAAATGCGGTCCTCTCGCCCTTCGCGGGAGAGGTATATTATGTCAATCTATCAGCCCCGTATTTCCGCGGCCTGGCGGGTGATGCTCAAGAAATCATCGGCTTTAAGGCTCGCCCCGCCGACCAGCGCGCCATCGATATCAGGTTCTTTCATAAATTCGGCGATGTTTGCCGCAGTCACGCTCCCCCCATAAAGGATGCGTACCGCGCCGCCGATATCGCCACCTTGCTGCTCCGTAACCAGGCGCCGAATGAAGCCAATTGTCCACCCGGCCTGCGCCGCAGTAGCCGCTCTGCCCGTGCCGATAGCCCACACCGGCTCATAAGCAACTACCGTGCCGTGAGTAAAATAATCGTGGTCGGAGCAGGCAGTAACCTGACGTATGAGGACACTTTCTGTCTTGCCGGCCTCGTTTTCTTCCAGCCTTTCACCCACGCACAAAATAGGCTTCAGCCCGCTTTTAAGGGCGGCTTTCATTTTTTTATTTATAATTTCGTCGGTCTCGCCGAAGTACTGCCTTCGCTCCGAGTGCCCGATGATGACGTACTCGCAGAGCCCGGCCAGCATCAGCGGGGAGATTTCGCCGGTGTAAGCGCCTTTATCTTCATAGAAGAGATTCTGCGCGCCCAGCTTAACGGAGCTTCCCTTCAAAATGCTTCTTACCGCGTCAAGGGATATAAAGGGAGGACAAACCACCTTTTCCACCCCTTTGAGCTTATCAAGGCCGGGCAACATCGCCCTTACCAGTTTCACGGCTTCTTCGACACTGGTATTCATTTTCCAGTTTCCGGCAATCATCGGGATGCGTTTCATTAAATCTCCTAGGCGCCGAATTTAGTGAGTTTGATGGCGTTGGCCATCGCCAGCGGCATAATATCAGTCGCCTGGATACGGCCCAGGCCGCCGGCGAGAAAAGCCGGCTCGGAGAATTTGGTTACGGCATCGGTACGGCAATATCTGGCGGATATCAAGACCGGCACGGGGTGCCAGCTATGGCCGCGGAGCATGGCCGGCGTCGAATGGTCGCCGGTGACTACCAGTACATCAGGTTTCAGATTAGTTAAAGCCGGCAGCGCCGCATCGATTTGCTCCAGGACTTTCACCTTGCGGGTAAAGTCGCCGTCCTCTCCGGAAGTGTCTGTCCACTTAACATGCAGGAAGAAGAAGTCGTATTTAGTGAAATTCTGCTCAAGTGTTTTAATTTCATCGTCCAGAGTCGTCCCCGTAGAGGCGACTTTCATGCCCACGAGCCGTGCCAGTCCGCGGTACATGGGATAAACGGCGATAGCCAGCGGGTTCAGTTTGTAGATATCCTGCATGGTGGGGAAGTGAGGTTTTCTGGCAAAGCCGCGCAGCAGCACCATGTTAGCCGGATGATGGTCGGCCAGCAGTGTTTTAGCTTTGGCCGCGAACTTATTAGCGACATCGGCCATTTTACGGGACTCCGCATTCAGGGCAGTAATATCCAGAGGCGGGGCGCCGGTGCGCGATGGGTCAGACTCGGTGATATCGGGAGCCAGGCCCGCGCCGCAGAAGACCGTCACGAAGCGGTGCTCCCTGACAGGATAAACCCTGACCTGGACTCCCTCAAAGGTCATGCCGTCGAGCAGTTTACATAGCTCGGCGCATTTGTCGGTGGAAATACGCCCCGCCCGACGGTCGGTGATAATGCCTTTGCTATCGATGGTGCAAAAGTTCCCGCGCGCGGCGATGTCCCCGGGCGCGAGCTCAATATCGATGCCCACGGCTTCCAGCACACCCCGTCCGATGTTGCAGCTGATGGGGTCATAGCCGAACAGCGCCAGGTGTCCCGGCCCGCTGCCGGGCGTTATCCCCGGGGCGACCGGGTCGGAGAGGCCGCAGATTCCGCCGGCGGCCAGGTTATCGAGGTAAGGAATACGGGCGGTCTCCAGCTCGGTGCGTCCCGTCTTCGGGTCGGGAAGACCTCCCAGGCCATCAATGACCAGCATCACTATCTTCGACGGTGAGGTTATCGAGAGTTCCTTCATCAGCTCCAGATTATTCATTTAATTACTTTTTATCCATCAGCGCCGCGACCCCGGGCAATTCATCGCCGCCGAGAAACTCCAGCGATGCGCCGCCGCCGGTAGAGACGAAGGTGACCTTATCGGTCAGTCCCATAGCGTCGATTACCTCGGCCGTAGAGCCGCCGCCGACAACGGTCGTTGCCTTCAACCTGGAGATAAGCGTGGCTAATGCCCTTGTCCCTTGGGCGAACTGCGGAATCTCGTGAACGCCCATCGGCCCGTTCCAGAACACCGTTTTACTGCGCTTGAGTTCCTGGCTGAACAGTTCCACCGTCTTCGGGCCGATATCCGCAATCTTTTGCGTCGGCGGAATGACGTCAATGGCCGTTACCGTTGCTTTAGACTCGCCGGTTAAGTCGTCGGCGACGACAACATCGACCGGTAAGAGGAGGCGGACGCCTTTCTTCTGGGCATCTTGCATCAGCCCGGCGGCCGTGGCCATGGACTCATCCTCGACGGCAGAGGTGCCGACGTGCCGTGACTGCGCTTTTAAGAAAGTGGCCGCCATACCGCCCCCGATAAGCAGGCAGTCTACCTTTTTCATGATGTTGTTGAGCACGGCTATCTTATCGCTGACCTTAGCCCCTCCGAAAAGCGAGGTAAAGGGGTGGGCGGGGTTTTCAATGAGGCCGCCCAGCGTATTGATTTCCTTTTCCAGCAAAAACCCGGCCACCGCCGGCAGATATTTAGCGATGCCGGAAATGGAGGCATGGGGGCGGTGGGACGTGCCGAAGGCATCATTGACGTAAACATCGCCCAGGCTGGCCAACTCTCTGGCGAAGTTAGCATCGCCAGCTTCCTCTTCGGCATGGAACCGGAGATTTTCCAGCAGCAGGACTTCTCCCGGTTTTAAAGCCTTCACCGCTTGCGTCACTTCCGGCCCGATGCAATCGTCGGTAGTCTTGACCGGTTTTTTAAGTATCTGCGAGAGGCGTTTGGCTACCGGCGCCAGGCGCATATCGTTAACGACTTTCCCTTTGGGCCTGCCGAAATGGGACATTAAAACGATGCTGGCTTTGTGTTCCAGGAGGTATTTGATGGTCGGCAAAGAAGCCCGTATACGGCTGTCGTCGGTGATTTCACCTGTTTTCGGGTCTACCGGGACATTGAAGTCCACCCTGACCAGAACCCTCTTCCCGGAGACTTCGATATCCCTCACGGTCATCTTGTTCACGCGTTACTCCCCTACCCTATTACGCTTAATTTTTTACAGACGGCTGCGGCTTGCTGGCTTTACCTTCAACTTTCATCGGAGCAGGACCGGGGAACAGCGCCAGGACCTCCGCCGCGATACCGCGGGCATCCAGGCCGTATTTAGACCGTAAAATAGCCTGGGTACCGTGTTCGACGAACGTGTCCGGAATGCCGATGCTTTTTATGGGTACATCGCCATGGCCGGACTCCTGTAGAAGCCTGGCAACACCGCTGCCAAAACCTCCGGCCAGCACGTTTTCCTCGACGGTCACGATACGTTTAATCTTGCCCGCCAGGTTATTAATCAGTGAAGCGTCCAGCGGCTTGGCAAAACGGGCGTTAACTACTGTCGCTTCAATCCCCCTGGAGGTCAACTCATCCGCCGCCTCAAGCGAGGGAGCAACGGCAGCACCCAGAGCGAGGATGGCCACGTCTTCTCCATATCTTAAAACTTCGCCCTCACCCAGGGGTATTTCTTTAAGCATTACATCCAGCGGCACTCCCAGGCCGGGGCTGCGGGGATAGCGCACGGCCATGGGCTTCCCTGATTTTACGGCCGTATACAGCAGGTGCTGTAGTTCGTTTTCGTCTTTGGGGGCGGCTACGACCAGATTAGGAATCAGGGTCAGGTAAGAAAGGTCGAACGTGCCCTGGTGGGTCTTGCCGTCATCGCCGACGATACCGCTGCGGTCGATGGCGAAGACTACGGGCAGGTTCTGGAGGCAAACATCATGGATAACCTGGTCGAAGGCGCGCTGCAGGAAAGTGGAATATATCGCGACCACCGGTATCAGGCCCCGGGTGGCCATGCCGGCGGCGAAGGTAACGGCATGTTGTTCACAGATGCCCACATCGAAGACCCGGTCCGGAAATTCCGCCTCGATAATGTTCAGGCAGTTCCCTTCGGGCATGGCGGGTGTAATTACTACCAGTCTCGGTTCCTCGCGCGCCAGGCGGAGCATCGTCTGGGCAAAGACCTCGCTGTAAGTGGGTATCTTAACATCGCTGCCATTTTTAGCCGGAACCCCGTGGAAATAGACCGCGTTGCTTTCAGCAGGGGTATACCCTTTACCTTTGGTGGTGACAATATGTACCAGGGCGGGCCTGTTGACGTCATCCCTGGCCTGGGTGAGGACGGTCTCCATATCGGCGATATTGTGCCCGTCAATTGGCCCGATATATGTAAAACCGAGCGTTTCCCAGAGCGGAGTAGGCATGAAAAAACTCTTAGACCGGTCTATCAGCTCTCTACTCAATTTCCACAGTTTGTTTCCCTTGGGCAGAGAGGTCACAATCTTTTTACCTCTTCTCTCGGCGCTGCGCAGGCGTTTATCGAACCTTACCTGGCTCAAGAGCTTGGCCACCGCGCCCACGGTAGGCGAAATAGACATGCCGTTATCATTGAGCACGACAATGAGCTTTTTGCCGAGATGACCAGCCTGGTTGAGCGCTTCGTAGGCCATCCCCGCCGTGATGGCGCCATCGCCGATTACAGCGACGACGTGGTAATTTTCGCCGGCGAGGTCACGAGCTACGGCCATACCCAGCGCCGCAGACACCGAAGTGCTCGCGTGGCCGGCGCCGAACGGGTCATGGGCACTCTCTTCGCGGCAGGTGAACCCGGATAGGCCGCCGTACTGGCGTAAAGTGCCAAAATCTTTGCGCCGTCCGGTAAGTAGCTTGTGGACATAGCTCTGATGTCCGACGTCCCAGATGATTTTATCCCGGGGGCTATCGAAGACACGGTGGAGGGCAATCGTCAGCTCGACGACGCCGAGGTTAGAGGCCAGATGGCCGCCGGTGTTGGTTACCGTGGCAATAATTTCCTGCCGGAGCTCGGCGGCCAGTTTTTCAAGCTCCGCCGGCGATAGTCCTTTCAAATCGGCGGGACTATCGATTTTATCCAGCAATCTCGGCATAGCGGCATTGTTCACGGGTAACTAAATTCAATAGTATCAATGTAGGCGAATGATGTCAAGCAAGCGGCTATTCAAAAACACCCGTGGCACACCCCAGCTTGACGTCATCGGCCTACGTTTGTTACACTCGCATCGTGACCTCTCTTGAACAGCATATCCTGAACTTCGTCGCTTCCACCTATAATCTCATGCAATGGCCCGGGGTAGTCGCGCTGATGGCGATAGAGAGCGCCTGTATCCCTTTCCCCAGCGAGATTATTATGCCGCTGGCCGGTTGGATGCTCATCGACGCAAAATCACTGCCGGCCATTTTCGTGCTGGCCGCCGGCGCCTGGGGGGCCCTGGGGAATACCATCGGCTCGGTTATCGCGTACTACGTGGGTCTCTGGGCCGGACGGCCTTTCCTAGATAAGTACGGACGCTATGTCCTGTTATCTCAAAGAGACCTGGAACTATCCGACCGCTGGTTTGCGCGCAGCGGCAACTGGACAGTGTTCGTCTCGCGTTTGCTGCCTTTGGTGCGCACCTATATCAGCCTGCCCGCCGGCATCGCCAGGATGAACATCATTAAATTCATCATTTTCACCTTTACCGGCTCTTTTATCTGGAGCACCGCGCTGGCGTACGGCGGTTATAAGCTGGGGGAGCACTGGGAAGAACTGCGGGCAGCGATGCGCCCTTTAGACCCTGTATTCATTGCGTTAATAGTAGTCCTCATCGCTTTATACGTCTACCGTCATATAAGGCATGCCAGGGCTTAAGCGAATAATCCAGACCGGGTGCTGGCCGTATTGACCTCGGCGCTTTTTTCATGCTACATTTAGAAACCGACACGTCCCTGTAGCTCAGGTGGATAGAGCGGCTGCCTTCTAAGCAGTAGGTCGTGGGTTCGAATCCCTCCAGGGACGCCAATGTTGTAGTTCTAAAAATCCTA
Source organism: Dehalococcoidales bacterium (assembly GCA_050014355.1). Classification (GTDB taxonomy): domain Bacteria; phylum Chloroflexota; class Dehalococcoidia; order Dehalococcoidales; family RBG-16-60-22; genus Fen-1077. The sequence continues at coordinate 8,445 of JBEKDL010000046.1, forward strand.
AAAATCAGAACACCCTAGACAATCTACCTCGGGCAAGAGAAGCGTTTTTAATAATATTCTTAATTCCCTTCCGATCACCGTCGTTGCCCACGTGGTATAATGTATATATGCTAGTAGATGTATTAACAGTCGATAGCACTTTTCTAAAATTCGTTAGAGATTATGGGAAAGTAATAGTTAGATATGGATGGATTATCTACGTAGCGTATTTCGGCATAATTCTAATTTTCCTTATGACTTTTTTCCAGAGTTCGGGTGAGTTTTTAAAACATCAAAAAGATTACCATATAACCGAAGAAATTAAGAGTCCTATAACCATAACTGCTTCGGGTGGGTTTATCTCTGCCGATATATCCAATCCCGATATAGACGGTCCTCACCTTGTTACAAGTCATTCGTCTGTAAACGTTGATGCAATCGTTACTAACAAAGACAATAACGTTATTCAAACTATTTCGGATATTCCACCAGAGGGTTCCTTTTGGGTAACGCCGGATGCTCATTTAATTTCTATCTACGCGGGTTAAGCGTAACAATGCGCCCCACCAACCAAAGCCATGCTATTGCTGCCCATTTTATAAGATATACGTATATCACATGCTTTACAAAAGGTTCTATTGACAACCGAAGGCGTTTGATTTAGGACTGGAAAAACGCCGCGCGACCTAAAATATCAATCTTGCGGGAGGAGGTAGGAACCATGGACACTACTTCGGCGAACTGCAACACTGTTAAGCAGTAGGTCGTGGGTTCGAATCCCTCCAGGGACGCCAGTCTTCACTCCGTGAATTAACCGTGACCGGTACCTGCTGGCCTCCCCGCATATCCCGCAAAGCTGCATCTAGTGTATCCTTCATGTATCTTGCCCAGCCAACCTTATTCTGGAAAAGACCGTTATTGGATTTTACTTTATCCTCTTCCTTCTTTAGCTGCTGGTGCTGTGTAAACAGTTTCATCTTGGTATGGGCAGCTACGGCTACGGGCTGCCGGTCAGCGTCAAAGCGCGCCTTGAGCCTCTCCACATTCACCTCATGGTGCTGAAGAGCCCCTTGGCGAACCGTACTGGCCGCCACGAGTTCGGGTTGCCGGTCGGTGTTGAAGCGCGCTTTAAGCCTCTCCATGTTCACCTCGTGGTGAGCCGGCGTTTCGTTGTTTCCGGCGCTGACAGCCGCTGCCTCGGGCCGGTGGCCATTAAAGCGAGCCAACAATCTTTCCATATCCATCTCGTGATGGGCCAGGCCTGCACTATTCACGGCACCCGCGACCGCGGGCTCGGGTTGCTGGGCAGCGTTGAAGCGGGCCTTGAGCCCTCCGATATTCGATTCTATCCCGTGGTGAGCTATTTCTGATTTCATCTCCGACAGGGCAGCCAGCGCTTGACGGTAATGGTCGAGCCGGAGGGAAATTTTTTCCGGTTTCGCAGCTACCGCAGGCTGCTGTTTTACGTGCTCGGGTTTTTCCGGCGGCGCCCATCGGCGGCGTCCGCTGTAGAGATTAATATCTGAAGCAACCGTGCTGCTCATGCTCTGTATCTGCGCAACGGCCTGCCCGGCCTGTCTTTCGCGGTGGTAGAACTGTCCGCGTTTAGATGCCAGCACCCGCCGCAGAGTCTCCTGGTCTGCCACAGGAGGGCTGGGCTGTTTGCCGAATGATACGGCCAGGTCGACCAGCCGGGGCATCATGTAAAGCGCCACCACCGCCCGTGAAATGCCGGATAGCCAGAAAATGGAGAGAATCCTGCTCCCGAACGTGGGGAAGATGCTGTTAACGCAAAAAGCGCCCAGCAGTCCTCCCATGGCGGTACATAATAATATCAGGCACCGGGTATAAACGATGTAGCGCAGCTTCTTCTGAGGCGGCGCCACTTTATAGAGATAGCTCTGGGTGCCGAGGTCGAAGGCGCCCCAGCATGTACCCGAGAGTATCTGAATAACAACGAGATAACCCAGGTTATGGCAGAAAAGCCAGCTTATCGGGACTATCGGGATGATGCGTGATACGATACCCAGTACTTTGATGTTTCCGGCTTTATCGGCATAGCGCCCCCAGAATGGCGCGCTGACCACCCTGGCAAGATATTCCGCGGAAATCACCAGAGTATAGGTCAAGTAGCTGAAATGAAGCTCGTTGAGCATGAATACCGCGTAAAGCGGGCCCGAGAGTCCTACGGTAAGATAAAAAAAGGTGGTAAAAAGGATAAAGGTATCCAGTTTCTTTTCTTTCAATTCGCCGAAGTACTCGTGCAGCCCGAACGTCCCAGTTTCGGTTTTCGGGAGGCTAACGGGGGCCTGGCCTTTTTTCTCGCCCATAAAAGTGAAGATAATGAAGTCAATCAGACCCACCGCTATCGCGATGGTAAATATTACCGCGAATCCCGCCAGGTTATCTTTTCCGAGCTTATCCAGAATGTATCCCAGGGTGAAAAAAGCTCCCAGGTAAAAAGCGCTCTTGATGGCCAGGCGCTGCCCGAGATAGCGTCCCAGCGTGCCGCGGGGGATGAGGTTGGACAGCCAATTGTCCCGCTGAAAAGACAGCAGCATCCCGGGAACTACATTGACGAACCATAAAAGCGCAAACCAACCGGACGTAATTCCCAGGCGCGACAGGATAAACGCCAGCGTAAGCGGCACCCAGGCTAAAAGATTGAGAAAGGCGAGGATTATCGCGCCTCTTTTCGCCAGGCCCGCTTTCTCAATGAGGGTGGGGGCTTTAAAACATACCAGGGCCAGGCTTAAGTTAATTAGCGTCGTAAATATAGAGACACCGTGAGCGTCGGCGCCCGCGGCGATGATTGAAGGCGATTGATAGTTAACGGCGGCATCCTCGACGGCCGTTGACGCGGCATCGCCGTGGAACCGCAGCAGGTTATCATCGGTTTTGCGTAATTCGTTTTCTGTATCCGAACCGGCGCGTTTCGTAGGATTAACCTTTCTTTCAGGGTCAGGTGAAAATAATTCAGCCTCTAAATTCAAGCCCCCGGAGAAATTACTCACTCCGGGGGATTTTACTTCACCTTTTATTCCAGCCAGCACCCAATAAAAACCCTGGATATAGAACTCATTTCCTGCAGGCTTCAGATTATGGGTTCAGCTTCTTCCAGGGAGGGCTGTACGATAACAGGTTTGGTCTACCTGAACTTAATATCCTCCATGCGTATCTGCTAAAGATACCGGCCTAAACCGTCGTTTTATAGAGCTTGATATCTTTGGCTTCGAATCCCTTGGCGCCTAGCCCCACTCTGTAGCAGACGTATTGTCCTTCTTTCAGCGTCTGGAACTTGACACCATCCAGCTGGGTGTAATGGAAGAAAATGTCTTTACCGGCGTTGTTGCCGATAAAACCAAAGCCCCTATCCTCGACTAAACGCCTTACCGTTCCCGTCGTCATAGCGGTTCCTCCCTTCCAGGGCTTTATAGCCCCTGCCAACTGCTGGCTACCTGCCCAGAGCCGATTCCTGCTTTTTCCTGATAGCGCGGGTGCCATGCCCGTGCTTGACGTTCTTAAAGGACTCTTTGTAACCTCTCCGTTGAGCAGCTTTCTCCGCTTTTCTTCCCATGTCTCCGTTTCCCTTTCCAGATTTTAGTTGGCCCCACCCGACCACGAATCAGCTGCCGCGGGGAATTACTATCCTTAAGCAGGTATCCGGCGGTCGGCAACATAATAATGGTCGAGCCTCTGCCACTGGCGCCAGTCAAATTCTGCCAAGTTCAGGACCAGATGGCGAGTGGGCTCATCGCACGTGAGCGAATAATAGCAGGCGCCGTTTTCAACCGTCATCTTTACGACGCCATCGCCTATCAGGTCGGCCAGGTCTTTTTCCACTTCCGGCCTGGTTCCATCTTCATCAAGGGCATGAATAATGGCCAGTTTATTGAAACGGCCATTAGGATGCACCACGAAAAACCTTAGCAACCCCAGGCAATACCGGTTACTGATAAGTTCTTTCATGAGCAGGTTAGCGTTGAGCCTGGGTTCTTTCCTGGTTATTTCAATCGTCGGAATTCGTTCTGCAATAGTCATGGGGCCTCTCTCCTATCCCCAGGGTCTCAAGGCCCTGGTTAATTATACACTTTTTTCGCCGGGCTAACACTTTTTGGCTGCCGGACCGCGTTCTGCCGCAGAAAAGAAGGCAGGTCAAGCTCATCGTCCTGTATGCCTTTGAGCACCCTGGTCAATTCTTTCTCGCTGCAGGCATCTGCCATCATCTCTTTAGTCATAAATCCGGTGGCGATTAAAGTGAGCCTGACATCATTGCCCATATTCGGGTCGACCACGACACCGAAAATAACGTTCGCGTTCGGGTCGACGGCCTGGCGGATTACTTCCGCAGCGCTATTTACTTCGTAGAGGGTTAAGGTGCTGCTGCCGGCAATATTGAATAAGACTCCTTTAGCGCCGGCTACCGAGACATCCAGCAGCGGGCTGGCCAGAGCGTCCTTGGCGGCGTCTATGGCCCGGTTCTGCCCCGTGCCCCGTCCGACAGACATCCAGGCAGGCCCGGCATCTTTCATGATAGTGCGAATATCAGCGAAGTCGAGGTTGATAAGGCCGGGTACAGTGATTACCTCGGCAATCGCCTGGACGCCATGGTGGAGCACTTCATCAGCCAGGCGGAAAGCGTTATTGATACTGGTTTTTTGGTCACACAGAGCGAGCAGACGGTCGTTGGGGATAATGATTAAGGTGTCAACATGAGGCATCAGGTCACGAATACCCTCTTCGGCTACCTTGGAGCGATGGGTACCCTCAAAACTGAAAGGTTTGGTGACCACGCCGATGGTCAGAGCGCCGGATACCTTGGCCGTCTCCGCCGCCACCGCGATTGACCCGGTGCCGGTGCCGCCGCCCATGCCCGCCGCGAGGAATATCATGTCCGCCCCGGCCAGGGCGTCATGGATAGCCTCTTTACTTTCTTCGGCTGCCCGGCGCCCGATGACGTTGTCCCCGCCCGCGCCCAGACCTCCGGTACATTTGGGGCCCAGCTGAATGCGCACGTTCGCTTCGGTAATCTCGAGCGCCTGCGCATCTGTGTTCATCGCAATGAACTCGACGCCGTGCAGCTGCTCGCGCACCATTCTGGTAATGGCATTACATCCTGACCCGCCCATACCGGCAACTTTAATCCTAGCCCCGCTGGGAACGTAACGTGTATTGGCCATTGAAATCCTCCTGCGTTTCTTCGGTAACTTCGGTTACCTGAAGAGTTTGAACATCTGGGTTAATAATCTTCTAAGGCCATTTTCTCTAGTGGCGGGATTGTTCGTCTCCTGGCTCCTCAACTTCCACAGAAGAAGGCCGACGCCCGTGGCGAAAGCGGGATTGGTTAGTATATCCGAGACGCCGGGCAGAGCATCAGGCCGCCCCACTCTTACGGGCATCCGGGTTATTTTTTCGCCGAGCTCGGCGATACCTGGAAGGTTGGCGCCTCCGCCGGTAATGACCAGCCCCGCCGGGATAAGCTTTCTATAATCAGATTGAGGCATCTCCAGCATGACCAGCCGGAGCAGCTCTTCGACGCGGACGCGGATAATCTCGGAGAGGTCGTTATAAGAAATACTATGCCCGTCATGGGTGATGGCCGCATCGCCGCTGGTATTTTCTCCGTCTGTCGGTGTCACATTGCCGTATTTCTTTTTCATTTCCTCGGCCAGCTCAAAAGTAATTCCCAGGCCGATGGAGATATCCCGCGTGACCTGATAGCCGGCTACCGGCAACACGGAAGTATGGAAAATCGTGTTGTCTTTGAACAGGGCGAGGTCGGTTGTGCCGCCGCCGATATCTGCCAGCAGGACGCCATCCTGTTTCTCCTCGGGAGATAGGACGGCTTCAGCGCTGGCCAGCGGTTCCATCACCAGGTCGTCAACTTCGACTCCGACGCCGCGGACGCACTTGGTCAGGTTTTGCATCGAGGTCACGGCTGCGGTAATAATGTGTGTTTCCACATCCAGCCGGAAGCCATGCAATCCCACGGGGTTTTTGACCCCTCCCTGCCCATCGACAACATATTCACGCGGTATAATATGAAGGACTTTTTGCTCGGAGGGAATTTTAACGCTGCGGGCGACACTCAATACCCGCTTGAGGTCATCGGTGTTGACTATCTGGTTATTGCGCGTGATAGCTATCGAGCCCCGTGTATTTTCGGCGTTGATGTGTCTGCCGGTGACGCCGACATAGGCCGATTCGAGTCTGCGCCCGGCCATCTGCTCGGCCATCCGCACTGACTGTCTCACCGATTCTTTAGCTTCATTAATGTTAACCACCAGGCCTTTATGAAGTCCGTGGGATGGGGTAACACCCACCCCCAGGACGCGAAGTCCTTCCTTATCATAAACGTCCGCCATGATAGTGCAGACTTTGGTTGTCCCCACGTCAATGGCGCCGATTCTTTCCTTTTTCACTTTTCCCTCCTTGGTCCCGTTTGGCCGGGACTGCCCTGGCTTTAATTACCTATATTATTTGTCCGGGTTATTTTCCCTTGGATTCACGGAAGCGGATATTCCATTTGTTGCAGAGAGTCAGGATGTGCTCTCTCATCTCCGGATTGGCTATCCGGTGCAGCTCGGCCAGAAACCCGTGAAGCAGCTCGCCGCCCGTCATGTTCGGGAGCGGTTCCTCGGGACCCGGCAGATTGATGTAGACAATTTCCGTCATCAGCTTTTGATACTCGATTGGGGTTCCCATTAATCCAATCCTCCTTATGTTTTTTTACTGCGCGTTTCTTTCATGTTCTTTGCGAACATAGTTCATACTATAACGTTCCAAAAACAAGCTACAAAAACTGTCCTTTCCATTTCCATAAGGACATGTGATTATTCCGTAACAAAAATGTTGCTATTTTCTGAACTTTCCTCTTGTATGTTCCATTTTTTTGGAATATAATGGGGACGATTTTAAAAGAGGGAATTTTATGACCACGGATAAAGGCCGAAAACACCTGCCGCCTTATGTCTCCTACCGTACCTTCCACAACTTCATCGACAGGTTACAGCAGCAGGGGACCCCGCAGCGTATCGACCGCAGTTATTGGAGCAGTATCTTATCCGGCAGCACCGGCCCGCAGCTTATGGCGGCAATGCGTTTTCTCGGATTGGTTGATGCTAATGACAAACCTACCGAACGGCTCAAGCTCCTGGTGCCCGCTGATGGTGAAAAAAGGATACAGCTCATCCGCGGCGTGGCTACCGAAGCCTTTAGCTTCGTAATAAAAAGCAACCTGGACCTTAGCAGCGCCACCTATGCACAGCTGGAAGAATGCTTTCACAGTAACTTTAATCTCACGGATGACGTGAGACGTAAATGCGTCAAGTTCTTCATCGCCATGGCCGGCGATGCCGGTATACACGTATCCCCGCATATAACCCGGCACACCAGGGCGGCGCACGGTAGCTCCGGGACCAGGAATAGTGCCAGAAAAACTGTTCCAAATACCACTCAATACCCGCTTATGCCACAAGGAAAACCAGTTCCACAAGGCAAGAAAGTTCCACAAGGTATGGAACACTTACCAGAGAACCACTCTCTGCTTACCATGCTTATAGAAAAATTTCCTAATTTTGATCCGTCATGGAACGATGAACTAAAGCTGAAGTGGATTTCCACGTTTGATGTGCTATTCAACAAGGTAATATTTAAGGCGTGATATTGAGGGGGAGCTTTTGTCCCTGGCTAATAATATACTAATAGCTTTTTAGTAAATTAATCAGGCTGCATTTCCCTCTGGACTTCATCCGGTGTCATTATTCCGCCTGAAACAACCATCTTAAGGGCATCGTCGACGGACATATTGGTGCGAATGACGTCTTTCGACGAGCTATTCAAGAAGGTGCTATTTAAATATAACGCCGTTCCGGTACGCTTACACCTCTAAAAATTCTGGATATTTTCTTTCACTTGCGTGGGGGTCATCCGTCCGGCCGAAACGATCATCTTAAGCGCTTCATCAACCGATATTTTAGTGCGGATAACGTCCTTTTCTTTCACGATTTGCAGGAAACCGGAGGTGGGGTTGGGGGCGGTAGGGATAAGGATGCTCAACAGCTTTTCTCCGTTCTCATCTTTAAGTTCGTTGGTCACAAAACCTAAAGCCCTCATCCCTACCTTGGGAAACTCTACGAGCACCACCTGCATGAACCCGGTCTTGTTCGGCGCGGCGAAGCTCTCCAGTATCTGGCGGATGCCGCTGGAAAGCTGCCGGAATATCGGCACTCGGTCTAAAAGAGAGTTGATAAAGCGTAGAATCCTTCGGCCAATGACGTTCGTGGCTATCACACCTGCCAGATATATCAACACTATCGTTACACCGAAGCCGACTCCCGGGACGTCATGATGAAAAATAGCTTTGACCAGCGGCTGTAAAATGTGGTCAATCGAGTTAAATACCCAGACAAGTATCAATATAGTGGCGCCGGCGGGAACGATGACCAGGATACCCGCAATGAACTGGTCTCTAAGTTTTTTAACCACTTTCCCCGGGGGTGTTTTTTTTGAATTCATGTCAGTACCTCCCTTCTAGTTAAGGTAAAGGACGCTTTCGGGGCGGCCATGCCAGAGAGGCCATCGCGGCCAGTAAAAGTATAACCACTACCGCCCCCAGAGATATCGCCACAGGCACGTGGAAGAATCGGGAAGCCAGCATTTTAATGCCGAGAAGAGTGAGAATCGCGGCCAGACCGTAATTGAAATAGGCCAGCCTTTTGGTGGCGCCGGCCAGCGCAAAAAACAGGGAACGTAAACCCAAAATGGCGAAAATGTTCGATGTATAAACCAGAAACGGGTCGAGCGTTATCGCCAGGATTGCCGGGATAGAGTCCACGGCGAACACGATGTCTGTCGTCTCGACGACGATGAGCACCAGGAACAGCGGCGTAGCCAGAAAACGCCCGTTGTCCCGGACGAAGAATTTACCTTCATGATAGGCGTCCGCCACCGGCAGATAGCGCGTGGACAGCTTGAGAATGGGATTTTTCCGCGGGTCTACTTCCCCGTCTTTTTTCACCGCTATCCGTATGCCGGTATAGACCAGGAAAGCCCCGAAGATATAAATTACCCATGCCAGCTTTTGCAGAATCACCAGACCGGTGGCGATGAATATGCCCCGTAAAACGATAGCGCCGATAATGCCCCAGTAAAGTACCCGATGCTGGTAATCAGAAGGAACAGCGAAACTTGAAAAAATCAGCAGGAAAACGAAGAGGTTATCCATACTAAGGGAATATTCCACGATGTAGCCGGTGATAAAAGTGAACGACTTTTCATGTCCCAGCTCGAAATAGACGGCACCGGCGAACACCAGCGCCAGGGCGACATACCCGGCGGTCAATAAAAGCGCTTCTTTCGTCCCGATGGTATGCGCCCGGCGCTGAAAAACCCCCAGGTCCAGCACCAGGACCACCGGTACCAGTATTCCGAAGACAATCCACAATATCGTTTCGTGAGACATTTTTTAGGCTTTGGCGGAAACCTTTTTTCGACCGGTGTCTTTCATTAACCTACTACGCAGTTGCCCGCAGCCGGCATCGATGTCCTGACCCCGCGGCTGGCGCAACGTGGCATTAATATGAAGACGACCCAGTTCTTTTTCAAAAGCAACGACGACCTGTGGTGAGGGCGGCTGGAAAGACCGGTTAGCGGTAAGGTTGGCCGGGATAAGATTAACGTGGCAGTTCAGACCTTGGAGCAGCCGTGCTAAAGCCCGCGCCTGGCCGATAGAATCGTTAAGGCCCTTAAAAAGCACGTATTCAAAGCTCACACGGCGCCCCGTGCCGAGGTAATACTCTTTGCAGGCAGGGAGAAGCACTTCAAGTGGATATTTTTTATTAATCGGGACCAGCCAGTTCCGCAGCGCGTTATCCGCGGCATGGAGCGACACCGCCAGCCCCACCTGGAGCTTTTCCCGGCCAAGGCGTTTTATCTGGGGAGCCATGCCAGAAGTAGAAATAGTCATATTGCGGGCTCCCATGCCGAAACCATCAGGAGAGTTCAAAGTTTCTATCGCCTGCCACAGCGCCTCATAATTTGCCAGGGGCTCACCCATGCCCATAAAAACGATATTCGCCAGACCGGAGGCACCGGTTTTTGTTTTTCCGGTGTTCTCCTGATTTTTCAGATAATGAGCAAAATAAAGCACCTGGTCGATTATTTCGCCGCGGGTCAGATTGCGCCTGAAACCCTGCTGTCCCGTGGCGCAAAAAGGGCACCCGATGGCGCAGCCCGCCTGGGTCGAGACGCAGACTGTGTTGCGTTGCATGCCTCCGGCTTGTGCGTAAGTCATCATCGCGGATTCGATGGTATTCCCGTCGGCCAGGGTAAAAAGTGTTTTTACCGTGCCGTCCTGCCCTACTACCTGGTGGGCGGCCTTCAGGCAGTGCAGCTGTACCGCCTTCTCCAGCGCCTGGCGAAAGGCCAGCGGCAGGTTGGTCATTTCTCCGAAAGAAAAGGCCAGGCCCCGGTAAATCCAACTGCGGAGCTGTTTAACCCGGAATTCCGGCTCACCCATGGAAAGCACCAGATTTTTGATATCGGCATCGGGAAAGTCGGTAAGGCTTGCATTTTTGGTATTCATTTGTTATGTCAACTTTGCCGATTCCGGGAATGCGTCTCCTGTATCACAACGATTATATCACGCATAGCCCATCCAATGGGAATTGAAAATCATTGACACCTGTATAAGCTGGTGCTATGATACCTATTAATATATAATAGTGTTATTGAGTTGTTCCTGTTTAAGATAGGTATCATACGTTAATAGCTTATATATCTTCTTTATTACCAACCAAGGATGACGCGTGTTTGGAAAATCTTGCCAAAAGGGAGTATAATAGCTCTGTGTTTGCTTTTTTCTGGCGGCTTATTTCTGGAAAATCAAGTTTATTGAGAGTATAATAGCATCTGTTTGAAGCCAATTGTCGCGAAGAACGACTGTAATAGCTGCAGGCGGTAAAGGAGACTGAAGATGGTTACTAAAAGTGTCAAAGGGCCAGAAGAGAAGAAAGCCCCCCAAATAATGAGCAAGCCGCTCCCCAAGATTCTCGATGAAATGGACGAGAACATCAGGGCAGCGGCAGAAGCAGCCCGAAGGGCCGAAGAGGCTGCCAGAGCCGCGAAACAAGCCGCTTTAGATGCCACCAAGGCTTCTAATGAAGCGGAGAAGCGCGCCGAAGAAGCACGCAAGGCCGGACAGATGGCCGCCGAAACGGCCACTAAAGCTGCGGCAGCTGCCGCGGCCAAAGCCGAAGATGTAGCCCGGGCTGCAATAGCCGCCGCTGAAGAAGCGGCGCGGAAAGCCGAAGAAGCCGATGCTGGCGCCAAGGCCGCCGCTGAAGCTTTCAAGAAGACCGCCGAAGCAGCCGTCAAGAAAGCACAAGATGCCGCCGCAGCCGCGAGGGCGGCTGCCGAAGCCGCCGCTAAAGCCGCTCAAAAAGCTTCCGCGGATGCTGCCCAACGCGCAGAAGAAGCTGCCAGACTAGCCAAAGAAGCCGGAGCAGCAGCGATGCGCGCTGCCTCCGAGGCCGCCAAGAGGGCCGAAGAAGCCAGCGCCGCGGCCTTAGCTGCCGCCGAGGAAGCCAAGAAGGCCGCCCAAGCCGCCGCTGCCGAAGCCGCTAAAAAAGCAGAGAAAGCCGCCAGACTGGCCCAGGAAGCTGGAGCGGCAGCCACACAGGCCGCCGAAGCCGCCGCCAGAAGAGCCGAGGAAGCCGGTGAGGCTGCCAGAGCTGCCGCTGAAGAAGCCATGAAAGCGGCCCAGGAAGCGTCTGCCGAAGCCGCGAGAAAGGCTGAAGAAGCCAGCGCCGCCGCAATGGCCGCCGCGCAAGATGCTAAAGAAGCCGCCGAGGAGGCTACCCGCAAGGCGGAAGAGATAGATTTAGCCGCCAAGGCCGCCGCCGCTGCCGCCGAAAAGGCCGCTGAAGAAGCCGCCGTAAGGGCTCAAGAGATAGCGCAGATGGCCATACAGGCAGCGCAGGAAGCTATCGAAGCCGCCAATGCCGCCGGCAAACAGGCTGATGAAGATGCCAAGGAAGCCAAGGCCGCCAAGGCAGAATTGACCAAATCAGTTATTGCCGATACCGCCATTAAAGCCGAGCAGACCGGTCGGAAAGCGAAGCGGTCAGCCGCCATTGCCATACAGGCCGCCGATACCACGCAAATCAGGTCACAGGCCGCCGATAGCGCCGGTGATGCCGCCATCGAGGCTGCCACTAAAGTATCAGGACGTCTCGCAGAAAGAGTCGATTCTACCGGTAAAGAAGCCAAAGACATTGCCGCCAAAGGTCTCCAGGTAGTCGACAAGATACGCAAGAAGGCCGCCGCCGCGGACGCTGCCGGTGACGAAGCCATAGAAGCCGCATCCCAGGCCCTGCATCAATTAGTAAAACGTGCCGAAGATTTATCTAAAGCCGCCGAAGCCGCAGCGGAAGAGGCTGAAAAAGCATCCCGTGATGCCAGAGCCGCCGCCGAAGCTGCAATTAAATCTGCCGGTGCCGAAGCTGCCGCTAAAGCCCTTGAAGCTAGAAAGGCGGCCGAGGAAGCCGGACGCAGGGCAGAACAGGCCGCGCGGGAAGCTAAAGAAGCCGCTGAAGCAGCCATAAAGGCCGCCGGCGCCGAATTTGCAAAGAGGGCTGAAGAAGCCAAGAGAGCCGCCGAAGAAGCTGCGAAACGAGCCGAAGAAGTAGCCAGAGCCGCCAGGGCTGCCGCTGAAGAAGCCAGACGCGCCACAGAAAAAGCCGCTGCCCGGGCCGAGGAAGTTGCCCGCCAGGCCATCGCCGCCGCCGAAGCTGCCGCCAGGGCCGCCGAGGAGGCCGGAATCAAAGCCGCCGCGGCGATTCCTACCGCGCTGATAAGGAAAGTGCTCGGTTCGTGGGAATTCCTTATTTTCGCGATTCTGGTAGTGGTAGCGTCCGTGTTCGGCGCCGTAGCCATAAGCGTCGGCCTGTCAGGCATGCTCCCATAACGTAATTTTTTAAAATTGAATAACCCAAGGTGGAGGGGTAATAAAACCTCACCTATATAAATAGCGCACTCTGTAGACGTTTTAAGGCGAAGCAGAGAAAAAAGAAAAACTAGATGGCACCGCATAACCCGGTGCCATAAGGAGATAATTAGATGGCTAAGAGTCCGAAAAGACCCGAAGAGTCTGAAAAGCAGACCAACGTCAATCAACCGAAAATAATGACCAAACCTTTACCCGAGATTCTCGATGACCTCGAGAACTACATTAAAAAGGTAGAGGAAGCCGTAAGATTAGCCCAGGGCGCCGCGCGCGATGCCAGGGCTGCCGCCGATGTGGCCAAACAGGCCGGTGAAGAAGCGGCAGGCGCTGCCAGAAAAGCCGCTGAGGCCGCGGTAGCCAAGGTCAGGGATGAGGCCGCCCGGGCCACTAATGCCCTGAATGATAGGGTTAACGAAGTATCCGATAGGCTGGACAATTTCGAGGAGAGAGCCAAGCAGGAAGCTATCGCTCTGGATGATGCCTTCCTGGCCTTAAAAGACAGGCATCTTGAGCAGTCTCCTTTCTTCGAGAAATAGCTGGTTAGCTTTTAATGTCCTGCGAGTCCTTTTATAACGAAAGGGCTCGCAGGAATGGCTATATATTTCGCCGAGCGTAACGCCCTATCGATGCCACCTTTGTTTAAAGGCTCTACGGACTTACACATTTGAGCCCAGGCAGGCCGGCTGTTATTTTAAATAAGAGTTGTCCCGCCTATAGTGGTTTTATTTCATCTTTTTCATCATTCATTGATTTACAAACATGTTAATTATTTTAACTGTCCACTCACACTTTAATTTAAATATGACAAACTAGTCTTTTTACTGTGATAATTTACTTAACATACCTGTTAAAGATAGGCTGACCATTACCGCAAAACTCATATATGACCAATCGGCCTTCTCTATGATATAATGCCATCGGAAAACTTCCCATTCCTTTATAAAAGGAGCAATCCATGCACTTAAAGGCCTGGTTTCTGGAGACCCGCCCTCAATTCTTAACGCTATCGGTAGTACTGGCTTTTCTGGGCACGACTATTGCCTGGTATAATGGCTTTTTCTACCTGGGACGCGCCCTGCTCGCCGGTTTCGGACTGGTTCTTACCCATGCCAGCGTGAATATTATTAACGACTATTTCGATTATAAAAGCGGCATCGACCTGGCGACCAAGCGAACCCCTTTCAGCGGAGGCAGCGGCATTCTTCCCGCCGGACTGCTCACGCCGAGACAGGCGCTCTGGCTCGGGTTGGGCGCCCTCATTATCGCCATGCCGATAGGTATTTATTTTACCGTCACCATCGGCTGGCAGTTACTACCGCTGCTCCTCGTGGCCGCTTTTTTTATCATGCTATACAGTCCCTTTATCTTGAAACGCCCCTGGCCGGAATGTCCAGCCGGGGTTGGCCTCGGCGCTTTGCCGATACTCGGGCTATTTTTCGTCCAGGCAGGTGCTTACACCTGGCAGGCGGTGGTCGCCGCCATTCCATCCTTTTTCCTGGTGCACAACCTGCTCCTTCTCAACGAGTTCCCCGACGCCGAAGCCGACACTAAAGTAAACCGCAAGACACTGCCGCTGACTATCGGCAAGAAAAACGCCGCCATTTTCTACTCGTCGGTCGCCATCGCGATGTATGCCTGGATATTTGCCTGGGCAATGGCTCGAGTGTTACCTGCCTGGACACTGCTGGCTCTGCTTACACTACCGCTCGAACTCAAGGCCATCAACGGCGCCATCCATAATGACGACCCTTCTAAACTGATGCCCGGTATGGCGATGAATGTGATGACGGTCCTGTTAACGCAATTGCTGCTGGGCATCGGTTTCATCCTGGGGCGTATCTTTTAGAGGCTGATGATGGATAATTCCGAACTTATCCGGAGTCCTCAACACTTACATGGCATGTTCACCAAAGTCCCGCCGCGGTATGACCTTATAAACCATGTTATCACCCTGGGGCAGGACAACCGCTGGAGAAAGCTCGCCGCCAGGGCCTGCCTGGAGGGAAATCCGCTGCGCATTCTCGACCTGGGCTGCGGCACCGGCGACCTGGCGATAAATATCGCCCGATTGGCAACCGCAGAATTAGAAATAACCGGGTTGGACTATTCCCTGCCGATGCTGGCACGGGCAAAAGATAAAGCTGAAAGGGCAGACCTTAAAAATAAGGTGGAGTTTATCCATGGCGAGGCCACGAAAATACCCTTCCCCGACGAGTATTTCGACTGCGTGGGGATTTCCTTCGCTTTCCGCAACCTGACGTACCTGAACCCGCTTTGGGAGCTGCACCTGGCCGAGGTGCTAAGAGCGCTGAAATCGGGAGGAAAGTATG